>NZ_JBSVWQ010000053.1:0-34957 GCF_054071215.1 Pseudomonas sp. SDO5522_S412
AAAAAAAGCAAAGGGGGGAGCGGGCTTTCTCGCGAATGCGGTGTGTCAGTCACCAGATGTATTGACTGATCCACCGCTTTCGCGAGCAAGCCCGCTCCCACATTTTTAGTTCTGTGTCTAACCTAACAACCGCGCCAGCTCTTCCCGGCAATACTCCACAAACAACTGCACCGGCTTGGTCAACGGCGCCCGCCGCAACCACACCGCCGACAACCCCGACCCCGTCACCGTCTCCGCCAACGGCACGCACACCAGCTTCTGCCCGTCATAGGAATACGGCGAAAACGGCTTGGTCACCAGGATCGAAAACCCGAACCCGCGCCCCACCATCCCCCGCACCATCTCGATCGACGGCGAACTGAAGACAATATTCGGCGTCAGCCCACGCTCTTCAAAGATGCTCACGAAGTACGTCCGGCTCGGCAGCACATCCAGCAAAATCATCGGTTCCAGCACCAAGTCCGCCAACGACACCTTGGCCTGCTGCGCAAACCGGTGATCCGCCGGCAGCAACGCATAGGGTTGCTGCGGCGGCATCAGCGGCGTGGTCTCGATGGCGCTGCCCAGGTCATGCTCAAACAGCATCGCCACATCGATACTGCCGGCCGTCAGCGCCTGCACCAGTTCCTGCTGTTCGCCATCGCGCAGACGGATTTCCACCCCCGGCCAACGCTCCCGGAAACCGGCAATCAAGCGCGGCAAATACAGCGGTGCCACGGTTTCGAAGCAACCGATATCGATCTGCCCCGCCACCACGTCATTGTCTGCCAGGGCGTTCTGCTCAAACTCATGGGCCACCCGCAGCAGCTCCAGGGCCTTGCGATAGAACCGCGCACCGCTCGGCGTCAGTGACACCCCTTGGGCGTGATGGCGGATAAACAGCTGCACGCCGAAGCTGTCTTCCAGCTGTTTGATGGCCGTCGACACCGACGGTTGCGCGATATAGAGCTTGCGCGAGGCCTCTGCCACGCTGCCGCACTCGGCCGTGGTTACAAAATATCTGAGCTGGCGCAGGTTATAGGCAGCCATCGGGACCTCCATAAACGTGGGATTTCGCCCCAAACAAGTGCGTGAAAATCGGCTTTTCACACTGATTCAAGTGCATGCAACATACCGGAGCAAAAAACCCCGCGAGATATTATTTTTAAGGTCTATAGCAACAAACTTACTAATTTACCTCCCTGTGACCATTGCACATGATCACTCCAACAACAAAAGCGACGCACACGCGCCGCCCAGCGAAGTACGTCAACGTACTCACCTTGCCTTGGAGCTCGTCATGGTTACCACTGCAACATCCTCCGCCCCGCTTATCGAAAAACACACGATTGGATACGTGCCCCCGGAAGATCGCCACGGAAAGGTAAGAGACCTGTTCACCCTGTGGTTCGGCGGCAACATCGCGCCGTTGCCCATCGTCACCGGCGCGCTGGCCGTGCAACTGTTCGGCCTGAACCTGGTGTGGGGCATCATCGCCATCCTCGTCGGCCACCTCGTCGGCGGCGTGCTGATGGCGCTGCACTCGGCCCAGGGCCCGCAGATGGGCATCCCGCAAATGATCCAGAGCCGCGCCCAGTTCGGCTCCCTCGGTGCGCTGCTGGTGGTGGTAATCGCCGGCGTGATGTACATCGGCTTCTTCGCCTCCAACATCGTACTGGCGGGCAAATCCCTGCACGGCGTCGTCGACTCGATCCCGGTACCGGTCGGCATCGTCATCGGCGCCATCGGCTCGGGGATCATCGGCATCATCGGCTACCGCTTCATCCACGTCCTCAACCGCATCGGTACCTGGGTGCTGGGCGCGGGCATCGTGCTGGGTTTTGGCTACATCTTCACCCATGTGCAGACGGCCGACTTCCTGACGCGCGGTAACTTCAACATCTCCGGCTGGCTGGCCACCGTGTCGCTGGCCGCGCTGTGGCAAATCGCGTTTGCGCCGTATGTGTCTGACTACTCCCGCTACCTGCCGGCGGATGTGCCGGTGGCGTCGACCTTCTGGACCACCTATCTGGGCACCGTGCTCGGTTCCAGCCTGTCGTTCATCTTTGGTGCGGTTGCGGTACTGGCTACGCCGGTGGGCATGGACACCATGGACGCGGTCAAACTGGCGACCGGCTCCATTGGCCCGCTGATGCTGTTGCTGTTCCTGCTCAGCGTGATCAGCCATAACGCACTTAACCTGTACGGCGCCGTGCTGTCATTGATCACCCTGGTACAGACCTTTGCCTACCGCTGGATCCCGACCGCCAAGGCGCGTGCCGTGATCTCGGTGCTGGTGCTGGCGGCGTGCTCGATTGCGGCGGTGTTTGCGTCAAAGGATTTTATCGGGCACTTCGTGGACATGGTGCTGGTGCTGCTGGTGGTACTGGTGCCGTGGACGGCGATCAACCTGATCGACTTCTATGCGATCCATAAGGGCAAGTACGACATCGGTTCGATCTTTCGCGTGGATGGCGGGATTTACGGGCGGTACAACCCCCAGGCGCTGGTGGCCTATGCGGTGGGGATTGTGGTGCAGATTCCGTTTATGAATACGCCGCTGTATGTCGGGCCGATTTCGGCGCATATCAACGGGGCGGATTTGTCCTGGTTGGTGGGGTTGGTGGTGACGTCGCCGTTGTATTTCTGGTTGGCGAGTCGGGACAGTGCGTATAAGCGGCGGTTGGAGGGGGGGAAGTTGGTGGGTGGGGTTTAATAGAGCCTGGCTCAGTTACCAGAAAACCCGCATTTGCGGGTTTTCCAGTTATCCGGCTTGGCGAATATTGATGGTGCCAGGAAGGCCACCATCGCGGCCTCGCTAAAGCTCGACGGCTCCCATAGGGGGTCGGTGGTGTGAGTGGGTTTTGTGTTCGGCGGTGCTGTCGGGGTGTTCTTTCTTTATCATGGGGGCTGTCGTTCAATTTCTCTGGTAACCCAATGCCCGCCCTCACCTTCCGTAACGCCAACCCCGCCGACGCCAACCGTTGCTACGAAATCGAAATCACCGCCTACGAAGGCGACGAAGCAGCGACCCTGGAAAAGATCGCCACGCGCATTGCGCTGTACCCGCAAGGCTTTCTGATTCTGGAGGCGGATGGCGTTGTGGTCGGTTTCATCAACTGCGGTTGCGCCGATGAAGTGGTGATGTCGGATGAAGCCTTCAAGGAGTTGGTCGGGCATTCAGCCGATGCGCCGAATGTGGTGATCATGTCGGTGGTGGTGGATCCCGCCCAGCAAGGCAAGGGCTACTCCACGCGCTTGATGACGGAGTTCGTGCAGCGCATGCAGGCGATGGGCAAGAAGACCATTCACCTGATGTGCAAGGACCAGCATGTGGAGCTGTATAAGCGCATGGGCTATCGCTATGTGCAGCCGTCGGCGTCGGACCACGGCGGGATGGCGTGGCATGAGATGGTGATGGATATCTAGCCATCACACTTCCCCCTGTGGCGAGGGAGCTTGCTCCCGTTGGTGTGCGAAGCGCCCCTGATTCAGTGGATGCGTTTTTTCAGAGACTTGGTGACTGGTTTTGGGGCTGCTGCACAGCCCAACGGGAGCAAGCTCCCTCGCCACAGGGAAAGCATTTGCCTTGGGTTACAGGTTTCCCCCGGCCCACACGTGCGGGCGACGTGCAGCCCAAGGCGTTGCCCGTTCCAGTTGCGTCGCCAGGCCAAGCAACATGCCCTCCTGACCAAACGCGCCCATGAACTGCATGCCGATCGGCAGCCCGCTCCGGGAATCATGACCCAGCGGCACCGACATCGCCGGCGCGCCAATGACGTTGGCCAGCGCGGTAAACGGCGAATGCGCAAACACTCGATTCATCCACCCTCGCCCGTCCAGTTGCGCCTGGCCCTGGTTGTAGTCGCCGATCATCGGCGCCAGCCCGGGCAGTGTGGGCGACAGCAGCACGTCATATCGCTGGAACAGGTCACCCATGTGGCGCGCGACGATGTTGCGTTCCCACAGGGCCCCCAACAGGTCTGTCGCTTGCAGTGACTTGCCCAGGCGATACAGCGCCAGTGTCGCCGGTTCCAGGTATTCAGCGCTGATCGAACGACCCGTCGCGCCGGCAACTGCATCTATCCAGGCTGCCGTGTTCGACGACCAGAAACGCGCATTGAGTTCGACAAACGCTTCCCAACTGACGCCAATGTCCGGCTGGATTTCTTCAACCTGATGACCCAGTGCTTCCAGTTGTTTGGCGGTATTGAACAGCGCCTGTTCCACCGCCGGATGCAGCTTCTGCCCGTTTAAAGGCAGGCTCTGGAGGGCAATGCGCAACGAACCGGGCGCCCGTTGGGCAAGCGCCGAAAAGCTGCTTTCTGGCGGTGCTATGTGAAACGGATCTCCAGGCGCGCCGCCATGGATCGCGTCGAGCATGCCAGCGCTGTCGCGTACCGAACGGGTCAATACCCCGTGCACTGCCAAACCACTCCAGACTTCGTCGACGTCCGGCCCCATGGGCACGCGACCACGGCTGGGCTTGAGCCCGAACAGGCCGCACATTGACGCGGGTACGCGGATTGAGCCGCCGCCATCGGTCGCATGCGCCACCGGTACCAACCCCGCCGCCACCGCCGCTGCCGAGCCGCCGCTGGAACCACCGGCGCTGCGCTGCACGTCCCACGGGTTGCGGGTGGGGCCTGAAAAGCGGCTTTCGGTGGTGGTGCTGGCGGCGAATTCGGGGGTGGTGGTGCGGCCCAACGGCATGAGGCCGGCGCGGCGCAGGCGGGTCATCAGCTCCGAGTCGGCATCGGCGGTGCAGCCCTGCGCGAGCGCGCTGCCGAGTTCATTGCGGCGGCCTGCGGCGCTGACGCCCAGGTCTTTGAGCAGCAGCGGCACGCCATGGAACGGGCCTTGGGCCGCAACCGGTTCATCGTCCCAGGCTTCCACCAGGGCGTTGATCTGCGGGTTGACGGCTAAGATGGCTTGCAGGGCCACCGCGCGCACCTCGTCGACACTGACAGCGTGGGTGTGGATCAGGCGTGCCAGGCCGGTAGCATCCTGATCGGCATATTCAGACAGGTACATGAAACCCTCCAAACGGGTATGATGAATACTCTTCGGTATCGAACGATACCGATAAGTATCATGCGATACTCAATGGTATCGCTGTCAAGTGGAGAATGTGCATGCGTGCGCAACGGACACCTCAACTGCCGCCACGCGAGCGGATCGTCGATGCGGCGCAAACGCTGTTTGTCGAACAGGGCATCACCCGTGTCAGCGTGGATGCCATTGCGGCACTGGCCGCCTCGACCAAGATGACCGTGTACCGGCATTTCGAGAATAAGGATGCGCTGGTGCTGGAGTGGCTGGAGCGCCTGACGGAAAGCTACAGCGATGTGCTGGATGGCCTGGCGCAGCAACACCCCGACTCCCCCAGGGAACAGCTGCTGGGCTTGGCGGTTTTTATCGTCGACGACCTGGAACGGGCGGGCTATCGCGGTTGCCCGTTTACCAACACCCTCGCGGAAATTCCGGAGGCCGATCACCCTGCGCGAGCGCTGATCCAGGCGCATAAAAAACGCCAGTTTGAGCGGGTGAAGCTGCTGTGCACGCAGCTCAAGGCGAGCAAGCCCGGGGAGCTGGCTGAAGAGCTGACGTTGTTGATGGAAGGTGCCCAGGTGGTTGCGCAAAACAAAGGCGTGGATCAGGTGGGTGAACGGCTGATGCGGATGGTGCGGGAACGGCTTTGACAGGGAGCAGAACCTGATGAAACAGCATTTGATTGAGATAGGTGACCAACCAGACGCCGAAGCCGAGCAGCTTCTCGGCAAGGGACTCGCCGCCTTCAACGAACACATCACCGGCTCCAATGACCGACGTCCGTTGACGGTGCTGATCAAGGATCCCGACACCGGTGAAACCCTCGGCGGCATCACCGGCAAAACCAGCCTCGGGATGGCGTTCCTCGACCTGTTCCATTTGCCCGATGCGCTGCGTGGTTCAGGCCTGGGTACATCGCTGCTGAAGGCGTTCGAAGACGAAGCCCGTCACCGAGGGTGCCGCTCGGCGGTGCTGTACACCATCAGTTTCCAGGCCCCGGAATTTTACGAGAAGAATGGCTGGGTACGTTTTGGTGAAATACCATGCGACCCGCAAGGCAGCAGCCGGGTTTTCCTCAGCAAAACGCTCTGACGGCTAGACGCCAAGCCTTTTGCCAAACAACCGATTTTCATGGGTTTCATTCTGGAACGTATACGCAGGCGCCCCCAGTAGCTCATAACCACGACGCGGGTAAAAACCCAGCGCCCGCTCGTTGCCGACCCACACCGTCGCCCACAACAAAGAAGCGCCACCCTGCCCTGCACGCTGTTCAGCCGCTTGCAGCAAACGGTAGCCGAGTCCGAGCCCGGTAAACCGTTCCTGGATGTAGAGCCGCTGCAACTCCGCCGGTTTCGGGGTTGAGATCAGCGCATGGCCGGTGTCCATCGCAACCTGGGCAAACCCCACCAGATGCCCATTGGCTTCAGCGACGATGATGGCCGTGCCCGGCTGGGCGATCAGAGCGGAAATCGTCTGGGGCGAAAACGCTTGCAGCGCCTCGGCGGCGATTGAGTCGCGAATGCCTTCGGTGGCGTAAGTATCGAGAAAAACCTGCATGCCCAGCACGCCAACGCATAACGCGTCTTCAGGTCGTGCATCGCGGATAAGCATGTCGGGGAGCATTCGAGGGGTACTCTCAAAATCAGCAAAGGCAACGTTTTAACACAACTGCACATCTCTGCAATTGCCAGCCTGAATTCGCCCCAGTAGGGTTATCGCTTCCCCCGCCAACAGGAGCCAGCAATGACCTGGTTTTCAGACCCCGACGCTGTTGCCCGCTACGCCGAAGGCCCGGTGAGGCTGGTACCGGGTTTCGAGTCCCTGCAGCGCATGACCACCCTGTTGCTGCGCGAAAGCGTCCCAGCCACCGGCAAGGTATTGGTACTCGGTGCAGGCGGCGGCCTGGAGTTGAAGAAGTTTGCCGACAGCCAGCCCGAGTGGCAGTTTGTGGGGGTGGACCCGTCTGCCGAGATGCTGAAGCTGGCCGAGGCCACCTTGGGTCCGCTGATGGCCCGGGTGCAGTTGCATGAAGGCTATATCGATACCGCGCCCGAGGGGCCGTTCGATGCCGCCACGTCCTTGCTGACCTTGCATTTCATCCCGGCCGAAGAGCGTCTGCAAACCCTGAAAGAGCTGTGGCGGCGCTTGTCGCCGGGCGCGCCTTTGATTGCGGCGCATCACAGCTTCCCCCAATCCTCGCCAGAGGAAAAAGCGCGCTGGCTGAAGCGTTATGCGGCCTATGCGGTGGATTCCGGCGTACCGGCTGAAGATGCCCAGCGGGCGATTGCCGCCATCAGCAGCCACTTGCCGGTGCTGTCACCCAACGACGATGAAGCGCTGCTACGGGAGGCAGGCTTCGAAGGTGTGGAACTGTTCTACGCGGGCTTCAGCTTCAAGGGCTGGGTTGCGTACAAGCCCGCCTAGCTTCCGGGGGAGGCTTACCAACTCCCCGACGCCCCACCCCCACCACTGGAACCACCACCACCCGATGAGCTGCTGCTGGAACTGGAACTCGAACCGGAGGAGCTGGAGCCCCCACCCGACCCCGACCCCGACCCGCCGCTGATACCGTGGGCAAAGATGAACAGCGCCGCGAACGAAGCGAATGGAAACGCCAGCAGCCATCCCGTGGCGCCCTTGTCAATCAATGCCCCCACGATCCCGTACACCACCAGCACCGCCAACAGCCGCGCGATAAAGCCCACCTGGCTCTCTTGCCACATGCTCTTCATCACCAGGAACAGGCCGAGATACAGGCCCAGGACCAGCAACCCTGCGAATGGATAAGCCAGCCAGTGAATAAGGGATATCTCCCGCACGAAGTTATCGGTCAGCAGCACGCCGGCGATATAGCCCAACAGCACCAGTACGGTGTAAAACGCCGCCCTCGCCTGCCACAACGCGCCGAAAGTAGCGCCACCGATCAGCATGCACAGGGGCAGCAACAGCAAATAGACCGGCCAGTCCTTGCCGCCCGCAACCGCAACCAGCACCACGGTGACAACAACCACCGCCATCAGGGCCCGGCGCCAAGGGAGTTTTTCGGCGCCCATCAATACCCCGACCACCCCGCCAAACATGAATGCCAGGAGTACCGCATACGCTTCAGGCGGAAAACCGGCCTTGGCCACCTCGGGCAAGTTGCCGCCGTCCACCAATAGCGTCAGGTCGTCCACCGCCTGCTGCACGCCGCCGGCGTAATCGCCCTGGCGAAACGCCGGGGTGATGTGTTCCTCGATGATGCGGTGGGCCAGCAGGTCGGTGACCACGCCTTCCAGGCCGTAACCGACTTCGATCCGAACCTTGCGATCGTCTTTCGCCACCAGCAGCAGGATGCCGTCGTTGACGTCCTTGCGCCCCAGTTTCCAGGCACGGAACAGTTGGTTGGCGAAGTCCTCGATGCCAACGCCCTGGGTGCTCGGCAGCAGCATCACCGCCACCTGTGCGCC
Organism: Pseudomonas sp. SDO5522_S412; assembly: GCF_054071215.1. Classification (NCBI taxonomy): domain Bacteria; kingdom Pseudomonadati; phylum Pseudomonadota; class Gammaproteobacteria; order Pseudomonadales; family Pseudomonadaceae; genus Pseudomonas; species Pseudomonas sp. SDO5522_S412. The sequence goes on from NZ_JBSVWQ010000053.1 coordinate 8,481, forward strand.
CTTGCGTTGTTCCAGACCGGCGAGTTGCGTGGTCATACGCGATTGAGTGGCAGCGTCGAGGGTTTGGGTCAGGTCGATCACGCGCTGGTCCAGCGCAACCGTGACCGGCGCCGGGGGAACGGTATCGGCCCACACCTGTGAGCCGGAAACGATCAGTAGCAAGCCCAAGACACATTGCCGTAGGAACACCATCATGTTTTGTTACCTGAAGTTTCATCCTGAATCGGCCGACTTTACCCTATCGACGCTATAAACAGGTGACCCGACGCCACCGACTATCTAGACTTACGCCACCCCCACACACGCCCTACACGAGAACGCCATGGACCTTCAGCAGCGCAACAATGTCAGGGTGTATGGCAGCGGTTCCTCGACCCTGGTTTTCTCCCATGGCTTCGGGTGTGATCAAACCATGTGGAATTATCTGTTTCCTCATTTCACCGGGCGTTTCCGTGTGGTGCTGTATGACCTGGTGGGGGCTGGCCAGTCCGACCTGGGCGCGTACGACAGCGAAAAATACAGCTCACTCGCCGGCTACGCCCACGACTTGAGCGAGATTGTTGATGAATACGCCGTGGGCTCGGTGGTGCTGGTGGGGCACTCCGTCAGCGCGATGATCGGCGCCCTGGCCGATCGCCAGGCGCCCGGAACAATCGCCGCCCATGTGATGATCGGTCCTTCGCCGTGCTATATCGATTCCGGTGACTACACGGGCGGGTTCACCCTCGACGATATCCATTCGTTGCTCGATACCCTCGACAGCAATTACCTCGGCTGGTCCAGCACCATGGCCCCGGTAATCATGGGCGCACCCGGGCAACCTGCACTCGGCGAAGAACTGACCAACAGTTTCTGCCGCACCGAGCCGGACATCGCCAAGCGCTTCGCACGGGTGACCTTCCTGTCGGACAACCGCCAGGACATCGCGGGCCTGGTGACCCCCACCCTGATTCTGCAATCCACCGACGACTTGATCGCACCGGTGTGCGTCGGTGAGTACCTGCATGCCGCGTTGCCCGCCAGCACGTACTGCCTGGTCGATAACGTGGGGCATTGCCCGCACATGAGCGCACCCGGCGCCTGTTCAGCGGCCATGGACAGTTTCCTGTTGCCATGGGTGGGTGCCGATGCCAGCCGATAACCTGTCGTTGCCGGATGCTCAACGTTTGTTCGACGGCGCGCCCTGCGCCTTGGTGGTGACCCGGGAAGACGGCACCATCGTGCAGGCCAACCAGTGCTTCAGCGACTGGACCGGCTTCAGCGTCGAGGAGTTGAAGGAACGACGGTTCCAGGACCTGCTGACGATGGGCGGGCGGATCTTCCATCAGACGCACCTGGCGCCGCTGATGAAAATGCAGGGCTCCATCGCCGAAGTGAAACTCGACCTGCTGCACCGTGACCGGCGCACCGTCACGGTATTGCTCAACGGCGTCAGGCACGAACATGCCGGTATTGCCTACAACGAACTGGCCCTTTTCGGCACCACCGACCGCGACAAGTACGAGCGCGAACTGCTCAACGCCCGCAAACTGGCTGAAGCCTTGCTGCAGGAAAAGACCGCCGCTGAAGTCGCGCTGCATCAGGCCCAGGCCGAACTGAGCAGCGCCTATGAAATCGCCCAGCGCCGGGCGCTGTTTGCCGAACAGATGGTCGCGATTGTCAGCCATGACCTGAAGAACCCGCTGACCGCGATCAAGATGGCCTCGGAGTTCCTCGCCCGTGGCGAGCGCAGCCCCAAGGAGCGCCAACTCCTGGGGCATATCGGCCTGTCCACCGAACGGGCGCAGCGGATGATCGCCGACTTGCTGGACTTCACCCAGGCCAGAGTCGGCCAGGGCATCAGCATCAACCCCGTAGCACTCGACCTGCACGCCGTCACCCGTGACAGTCTCGACGAGTTGCGGGTGGCGTTCCCCACGGCGACCCTCGAACATCACGCCACGGGCAGCGCCCGCACGTTCCTGGATGCCGACCGCATACAACAAATCATCGGCAACCTGGTGGCCAACAGCGTGGCGTACGGCGACCTGCAACAGCCGATTACCATCACCTCGCACCAGGACACGCAAGAGAGCCGGCTCTCGGTGCATAACCACGGCCCGGCGATTCCCGAAGCGTTGATGGCTGGCTTGTTTGAGCCCATGACCCGAGGCACGGAGCAGGACAGTGAGGTGCGTAGCGTTGGCCTGGGGCTGTTTATCGTGCGGGAAATTGCCAAGGCCCATGATGGAGGTGTTTCGGTGAGCTCAAGCCCGGACCGGGGCACCACCTTCAGTGTGCACTTTCCATTGCGCCACCCATGAGCGTGGCCGCCACAGTGCCGTGAACAACGGTTTGGACTGGCCCCGTCAACACCACGCCGTCACGCCCATCCCAATGCACCGTCACGGTACCGCCATCGCATTGCACGTCGACGGTGTCATCCAGCAGCCCACGACGAATCCCGTTGACCACCGCGCCACAACAGCACGAGCCCGAGCCTTGCGGGATACCGCCGCCCCGTTCCCAGATGCGCAGGCGGATATGACCCCGGTCGAGTACCTGCACGAAATGCACATTGGTCTTGTTGGGGAACAACGGGTGGGTTTCCAGTGACGGGCCAACCGCCGCAATATCGACCGCCGCCAGGTCGTCGACAAAGAAGGTGCAATGCGGGTTGCCCATGCTGCACGCCGCCGGGTCGCCCTCCAGCGGCAAGCGTTCGGTGTCCATCGCTTGCGCCAGCGGAATAGCTTCCCAGCCCAATGATGGCGGCCCCATGTCCACCGACACCCGCTGCGCCGATTCGCGCACGCAGGTCAGCAGCCCCCGGTTGGTTCGCAGCACGAGGGTGGCAGTGCCGGCTTCGCGCATCAGCATGTCTGCAACCCCGCGGGTGGCGCTGCCGCAGGTGTCGAGCGGGGTGCCGTTGGGGTTCCAGAATTTGATACGGGCGGCCGCGTCAGTGCAGTCGAGCACCACGGCCAATTGATTGAAGCCGATGCCGCGATGACGGTCACCCAGGCGGCGGGCGATTTCAGCGGTGATCGGGTCATCCTGGCCGCGCCGGTCGATCACGATGAAATCATCACCGTGGGCGTGCATCTTCACGAACTGCAAAGTCATGGGGCGTCCTGTTCTCGACCGGGCTTGGCGGGCTAGGATAGAGGGCTGGCGGGTATTTCATCAAATTCCCATCACGGGCATGGTAGCGTGACTTTGCCCCGCCCGGGTCAATCCATCCCTGAGGAACAGCATGCTACAACGCCCTCTGCACACCGTGGCCCTCGCCGCGCTGCTCGCCGCGTTCGCCAACGCCGCCTTTGCCGCGCCCCAGGTCCTGAGTGCCTGCCAGCCCGCCACCTCGAATCCGACCTCCAAATCGCTGCTGGCTGCCGCCCAGCGCCACCTCGGCGACCAGCCCGACGCCCTGCCCCATCTGCACACCGAAGGTACCCTGCCGAACCACGGCATCCGCGAGCAAAGCATCGCCGCCGAGAAGGATTGGCCAGTCATGCGCCAGGCGGCCCTGGCCTGGCGCCTGAGCCGTGACACGCGCTACCTCAAGCAAGTGGATGACTACCTGAGCGCGTGGGCCAGCACCTACCAGCCGGACTTCAACCCGATCGACGAAACCAACCTCGACATGCTGATCAGCGCCTACGCCCTCACCGCCAGCGACCTTCGCCCCCAGACCCGCGACGCCACCCGCGCGCTGCTGACCAACCTGGGCAATGGCTATATCGAGCGCATCAAGCAGTTCCACGGCGAAAAGAAAGCCACCAACACCAATAACTGGCAGAGCCACCGCGTAAAACTGGTCACGGTGGCCGCCGCCGCACTGGGCGACCGCGAGATGCTCGAACAGGCCTTCCAGCTGTTCCGGCAACAGATCAACGACAACGTACTGCCCGACGGATCGGTGAGCGACTTCCAGGACCGTGACGCCCTGCACTATGTGGTCTACGACCTGGAGCCGCTGGTGCAGGCCGCGCTGGCGGCCAAGCCCTACGGCATTGGCGGCAACTGGCTGGACGTCACCGCGCCCCACGGTGGCTCGCTGAGCGAAGCACTGGACTGGCTGGCGCCGTATGCCAAAGGCCAGCGCAGCCACGAAGAATTCGTGCATACCCACGTGCAGTTTGACCGGGACCGGGCCCGCGTAGGTGAGCCTGGCTACAGCGGCGAATGGAACCCGAAAAGCAGCAATACGCTGTACTGGCTGGCGGCGCAGTTGGACGCCCGGTATCTGCCAGTGGCCGAACAACTCGCGCCCAAGCCTTCGGACTGGATCAGCGCCTGTTATTTGAAGTGAGTCGCCCGGTAGACTGAGCCGACTCACCCCTTCGAAGGATCGACCATGCTTATTGTGTTCAGCGGCCTGCCCGGCACTGGGAAGACCACGATTGCCAAGGCCCTTGCCGGCCAATCCGGCGCCGTGTATCTGCGCATCGACACCATCGAGCAGGCCATCCGCGATGCAGGGGTCCTGGAGCAAGGTGTGGGCAGCAGCGGTTACCAGGTGGCCAATGCGCTGGCGTTGAGCAACCTGTTGCTGGGCCGCACGGTTGTCGTCGATTGCGTTAACCCGGTGGCTGAAAGTCGTCAGGCGTGGAGCGACACTGCGCTAAGCGCCGGTAAGCCGCTGGTGAATATCCAGGTGGTGTGCTCCGACCCACACGAACACCAACGTCGCGTGGAATCACGCACCAGCGATATTCCGGGGCTCACGCCGCCCACCTGGCAGTCCGTCCTGGCCCATGAATATGAGCCATGGGCCGAGTCGCCATTGACCGTCGATACGGCGCGCTTGCCTCCCCATGAGGCGCTGACGATGATCAACGCTCAGCTAAGCGCCTAGAGCGCACTCTCCATCGCTTTCATCAACACCGGGTCGCGCCCGTAAATGTCCGGCGCGTAGAGCAACGCGCCCTTGCCATCGACCTGCACCGTCCAGTACCCCAACAACACGGGTACCGGCGTCGCGAGCCGGAACTCGTGGGTGGTTTCCGTCGCCAGCAGTTCTTCGGTGCGGATCTTCTCCGCCGGGCTCACCAGCAAGTCCCGCAGCAGCAGCGGCTGCTCAACCCTCACACATCCCGAACTGAAGGCCCGCGGGCCCTTGGAGAACAGCGGCTGGCTCGGCGTGTCGTGCAGGTACACCGAATACGGGTTGGGAAAGCGCAGCACGATCCGGCCCAGCGGGTTGCGCGGGCCGGCGCCCTGGCGCAGCAGGATGTTGCCGGGGTGCGACCAGTCAACCTGTTCCGGTGCCAGCGGGTTGCCCTGGCTGTCGAGCACTTGCAGGTTCTGCTGGCGCAGGTATTCGGGGTTCAGGCGGATCGCCGGCAGCTTGTCCTCGCGCATGATGGTGGGCGGGATGGTCCAGGTGGGGTTCAGGGTCAGCCGGGTGATGCGCGACTTCAGCAGCGGCGTCTGGCGGTCGGCGCGGCCGACTTGCAGGCGGGTTTGCCACACGGGCACGCCGCCCTGGTAGAAGCTCAGTTGCGCCGCTGCCACGTTCACCAGCACGCCCTCGGGTTCCAGGTCCCGGGACAGCCAGCGAAACCGTTCAAGGTTGATGCGCAATTGTTCGCGGCGAATCGCCGGGCTGATGTTCAGCTCGGTGACCGTGCCGGGGCCGATCACGCCGTCGGCTTGCAGGGAATGGCTTTGCTGGAAGGTCTTGACCGCGTTGACCAACTCGCCACGGTATTGCGTCCCCGCGGAGGTGGCGCTCAGGTAGCCGCCATTGACCATTCGCCGCGCCAGTTGCGGCACCCGCGAATCGTCCATGCCCGGGCGCAGCAACGGGCCGCTGGCCACGGCTTCCCAATGCTGCAACGGTTGCTGGCGCAAGGCGGCGTAGGCACTGCGCAGGCCAAGGTATAGCGGCGCGCTCGGGCGGGCCTGGTCGAAGGCTTGGGCGACGTTCTGCATGCCGGCCTCGGCCATGGCCAGCAATTGAGTGTCGGGGTCCGGGGCAGGTTGCGAATGCCAGACGGGCTCGAAGCGCGACTGCTGCAAGCGGCCGAAATGCAGGTCCTGCAGGGCTTGCAGGTACTGCTGGCTGGTACCGATGTCGATGCACAGCACGTTCCCCGTGGCATCCGCCGGGGGCAGTCTATAGTGAGTCGGGTCAAGGCCATCGTCGGCCAGCAACTGCAGTTGGGCTAGCAATGCGGCGCGGCGATCCCCCTCGGACCACAGCACCACGTCGCCCTGCTGCTGATAAAACGCCTGCAAACGCGCCAGGGAAGGCGCATCGACCTGCCCGTCCGGGCCTGGGCAAACGGTCGACAATTGCGAGAGCGCCAATTGCACCGGGGCCGGCGACACCACCAACAGGTCTTCGGCTGTCGCGACCAGCGGTGCAACGAGCAGGCAAATGCTCAAGTAACATGCGTGTTTTTTGAACAATCGCTTAGCTCCCATCCACGGCGGAGATGCTTTATACATGCTGACCTTTTGCTGCCGACTCGGCCTGATCATCTCGACCTTTGCCTCGCTGAGCACCGTTGCGCTCGCAGACACGGGTAAACCTCTTACTCTGTATAGCAGCCTCGCCCACGCCGCTCCAGAACTCAACCCCGATGTACTGAAAAGAGCCTTGAGCGCCATGCAATGCGCGGTGGGCAATGGCATCGAACAGTCCGACCGGCTGGCGGTGATCGACTATTCCCAACCTTCGACCGCTCGTCGCCTATGGATCTTCGACCTGCGCAAGAAGACATTAGTGCTGCGGGATTTGGTGGCCCACGGACAAAAATCCGGGGAAAACTTCGCCACCCAGTTCTCCAACCGTGAAGGCAGTTACCAGTCCAGCATTGGCTTGTTCCGCACCCAGGAGAGCTACGAAGGCGCCCACGGCTACTCGCTGCGCATGGACGGCCTGGAGCCGGGTTTCAATGACCGTGCACGGGACCGCGCCATCGTGATCCATGCCGCCGACTATGTAAGCCCGTTGTGGAGCAAGCGCGAAGGCCGTATCGGCCGCAGCCAGGGTTGCCCCGCCGTACGCCCGCAGGTAGCGCGCCAGGTGGTGGACAAACTCAAGGACGGCCAGTTCATGTTTTCCTGGTACCCCGACCAGCGCTGGCTGAAGTCCTCGGCTTACCTCAACTGCAAGCCGCGCCAGATGGCGAGTGCCGGTACTGTCAAAGGCGGTTGATGCTCTCGCTGTTGCCGTGCACCATGCGGCTCACGCCACCAGGAACTCCACCGTGTTCCTGGGCTTGATGAGAGAGAGAACCTGAGATGCTTTTACATCAATCCACCTGGATCGAGATTGGCCAGTTTCTGGAACGCAGCCGCAGCATCGTGATTCCCATCGGCTCCAACGAACAACACGGCCCCACCGGCCTGTTGGGCACCGACTGGATGTGCCCGGAAATCATTGCCCATGAAGCGCAGAAGAACGCCGACATCCTGATCGGCCCGACCTTCAATATCGGCATGGCCCAGCATCACCTGGGCTTCCCGGGCACCATTTCCCTGCGCCCTTCGACCTTTATCGCGGCGATTGGCGATTGGGTACGTTCGTTGGCAGGCCATGGTTTCGAGAAGATCCTGTTTCTCAATGGCCACGGCGGCAATATTGCCTCGATCGAAGCGGCGTTCTCCGAGCTGTATGCCGAGGCCAGCTTCAGCGGGCGCCCGTCGGGTTATGCGCTGAAACTGTGCAACTGGTGGGACCTGGAAGGCGTGAACGAACTGGCGCACCAGCAGTTCCCGGTGGGCCACGGCAGCCATGCCACGCCGTCGGAGATCGCCGTGACCCAATGGGCCTACCCGGACGCAATCAAGTCGGCAGACTACTCGCCGCAAATCGCCAACACCGGCCCGATTCGCGAAGCCCGCGACTTCCGCGCGCGTTTCCCGGATGGGCGCATGGGTTCAGACCCGGCGCTGGCCACCCCGCAAAAAGGCGGTGAGTTGGTGGCGTTGGCGGCCAAGGGGTTGGTGAAAGCGGTCGAGACGTTCAGCAGCGAGCCAAAGCCGAGCTGAATCATTCGCTCAAGACAATGAAGATCAACTGTGGGAGCTGTCGAGCTTTAGCGAGGCTGCGATGGGATCACCTCGGTGTCACTGTCAGACCGCAGTGATGCTATCGCAGCCTCGCTGGGGCTCGACAGCTCCCACAGACTGGCCCCAGTCGATTACAGGCAATCCTGCGCCGCATGCTCGAACCGCGACGGCTTGAACGTCGATGCCAACGGCTTGCGCTCGTACAGGAACACCTTGCCGCCGTCCTGGGACTTGTAGACTTCGAGGATGTTGTCCGCGGCGATCTTGCTGCTCACCACGATCCGGGCATGCCGCGAATTCTGCGTGACCGTGGAGGTCATGCCGTTTTTCTCGAACTTGGGCACCACGCACTGCACGTAGGCTTCAGGGTCCTTGGCGGTTTGCAGGGTAAGGGTTGGGGCATTGGGGGCGGATGCACAGCCCGTCATCAATAAAGAAGCAGAAGCCATCGCTGGCACTAACAACACGCGCATAAAAATTCCTGAAAAATAAACGAAGTGGGCTAACCGGCAGCGACCAACGCCTTGAGCGAGGCATCGAACTGCTTTAATGCGTTCAACTGAACGTCGCGCTGCTGCCCAATCTGTGCAGCGATCTGGGGCGCCGTTTTGTCATGTACCCACACATTAGGCAAGTGCATTTGCATCGAACCCTCGGCTTTGGCGATGTATTGCAGGTCAAGGTCATAGAACTTGGCAACAAACCGCGCTTCCACCCGATCATTACGCTGGGTCAGCAATTGGTTGTAGGTATCGAGCATCACCACCACATCCGGGTGCGCCTGCAACAGCGCATCAAGGTTGTCGTAACGGGTGACCGAGGCAAAGGTGTGCCGCAACGAAGCCATCAGCCAGTCAATCGCCAGGTCCGGGTCGGAACTGTCGACGAAAGCCTGGCGAATCTGCTCGTCCAGCTGGCCCTTGGCACCATTAACCGCCATGGCGTGGTAGCGCGCCAGGTACTCAAGGTTGTCGAGGGTATTGTCGCTGTAGAGCACGCCGACCGATTGCGAATGCTGCAACCCGACCGGGCTGGCGACGATCGGCGCCAGGTGGCTGGCTTGAAGCCCCCCGGCCGACGCAGAGCCAACCATTGTGCTCATCAGCAGCGCCACCAGGGCCAAACCGGTAAAAGTCCTCATCGCAGGGTCCTTGCACATCATGTTCAATGATGGCAATTGTCCTCCTTTTTCAGAAAAACAGAACTCGCAATACTTGATGGTGACTATTATCTAGAGCAATAGTGTCGTGCAGGCCGCCTCACACAAAATGATAAGGAACGCCTATGAAGCCCCACCAGAAAACCTTCGATCGCATCCGTGAAGCTGTGCTTCCGGAGTTTCGCGAGCGGGTTGCCGATTACCTGGTCGACTATGAGGAAGTGCTGCTGGACAACGCCGCCGAACCGGAAGTGATCTACGCGATTGCCCAGCAACTGCGTGGCTACTTGCGCGGCTTGAACACCACCCGGGTACTGGGCATGGCCGACTGGGAAGACCTTGACCGCCGGGTGGTGCAAACCTGGCTGGTGCTGCTCAAAGCCGAATAGCACCGCGCCTCAAGCTCAGCGTATATCCACGCGATAACGGAAATGTTCGGCGTGGCCACGGCCGCGTCGCAACTCCAGGGGTTGGCCGGCGTAATCCCGGGCCAGCCGCTCGATCACCATCACCGGGCTGCCCACCGGCACCTGCAACCAGCGGGCCCACACGTCATCGATGGACTCGGCAGTGAGGGCTTCCTCGGCAGAAGCGACTACTTGCCCGCAGACTTCTTCGTAAGTGGGGTACAACAGCAATCCCTGCCGGGTCAGATCCACGTCCAGCAGCGCCTGGAACCGCTCGCGCGGCAGCCAGATTTCCTCGGCCAGCACTGGCCCGGTGTCCAGCACGTGTACCCGCACGATGCAGATTACCGGCGCATCCGCTGCCAGCCCCAGCACCTCGCTCACCGACAACGGCGCCTTCACCGGCTTGACCGAGAGGATCCGGCTCTGCGGCAGCTGGCATTCACCGCCCGGGCCCTGGAAGCGGAAACACCGGAACAACGACGACTGAAACTTCGGGCGGCGCACAAACGTACCACGGCCCTGCTGGCGCTCCAAAATGCCCTCGCCCACCAATGCCTCGATCGCTTTACGCACAGTGCCGGTAGACAGCTGGTACTGGGTGGACAACACCGCTTCAGGGGGAATAGCCGCACCGGCGCGCCAGTGATTATTGGCAATCTGCTCAATCAGATGATCCCGAAAACGCTGGTACAGCGGCAGGCGGGAGTCACTCGACAGTATATTCATGGATCAGGATTCACTTAGTAATTGAGGAGGTGACTACAGCGACGGTCGTGCCTGCTTGACCCATTCCTGGACCGAAGGCCGTTGCCATTGGCGCTGGGCGTACGCCACCAGGTTGGCGGGCACGCTGTCACCGTTGAGGATCAGCCGATTGAGCATCACGGCCAGGTCCACGTCGGCAATCGACCACGCGCCGAACAGGTAGTCGCGACCGTCGGCCAACAGCGCCTGCGCCGCGTTGATCAGCGTGTGGGCCGCTGCTTCAGCAACCGGCGACAGCGGTTCGCCCTTGAGCCCGTAAAACACCACCAGGGTCGAGCGTTCCTGCCGAATCGGCATCAAGTCACTGCGCAACCACGCCTGTACCTGCCGCGCCCTCGCCCGCTGGCGGGGTTCGGCCGGGTACACCGGCACCTGCGGGAACACATCCTCCAGGTACTCGGTAATCGCCGATGACTCGGACAGCGCAAACTCACCCTGCACCAGGGTCGGCACGCGCCCCGTCAGCGACAAGTGCGTGTACGCGTCAGTCTGGTTCTCGGCCGTGTCGAGGTTCAACGTGAGCAGTTCAAATTCAAGGCCCTTTTCCCGCAGGGTCACAAACGCCGACATCGCGTAGGGACTGGTGAAATGGGCGTCAACGTACAGGCTCAGCGGGCGATGGTTCACGGCGACATCTCCTTGGTGGGAGCACCACACTACGAGATCGCGCCACGCAAATGAAATGCGCGGTTTTTATGGGGGCATTCCTGGCTGGAATACCATCGATAATGGCAATACTATGGCCCCTTGAACCCCACCCGTAACGCCCCGAAAAGCGGATCAAGGAACGATCACTAGATGAAACAAGCGGTTGTCGTCATCCACGGAATCGGCGAGCAGCGCCCGATGGATACCCTGCGTGGCTTCGTCGAAGCGGCGATCCCGGCGGACACCCCCGAGGCGACGCCTTTCTATTGGAGCAAACCCGACCGGTTTTCGCGCAACTTCGATTTGCGCGTGTTGAAGTCGGCGGGTCGCAACACCACCGATTTCTACGAGTACTACTGGGCCCACAAGATGCAGGGCACCAAGGTCGGGCACCTGCTCAGTTGGCTATGGGACATTTTCAAGCGCCCGCGCCGGGATATCCCGACGGCCATCGTGCCGATCTGGCGCGCCACGCGCTGGGCCTTGCTGGCCCTGCTCGTGCTGCTGGTCAGCGGTACCCTGGCGACGCTGTATGGCCGATTCCCCCACAGCGACAACCCCTTCGCCCTGATCCCGGTGCTGCTGGCGGTGATCGGCCTGGCCCTGAAGTATTCGGCACTGTCGTACCTTGGCGATGCCGCCCGCTACCTGAGCCCCAACCCGCAGAACGTGGTGGTGCGCGAACAGATCCGCGCCGATGGCGTCGACCTGCTGCGCGCCCTGCATGACAAGGGTGATTACGACCGCATCATCGTCGTCGGCCACAGTTTGGGCAGCGTGATTGCCTACGACATCGTCGGCTACCTGTGGCACGAGCATCACGATCAGTTACGCCCCGGCGGCCCGGAACTCGCCGCCCGCTACGCCAACCACGAGCGATTGCAACCGGTGGTCCAGGACACGCTGCCAAAGGCTGGAAACGCCCTCGACGGCCGCCTGCAAAGCCTCCTCAGGTTCCGCGAACAGCAAGCCGAAGCCTTTATCGAACAACGCAACCTCGGCAACCCGTGGCGCATCACCGACCTCGTCACCCTCGGCAGCCCGATGGCCCACGCCAGCCTGTTGCTGGGCCGCAGCGTGAGCGACTTCCAGCGCCGCATCGAACGCCGCGAAGCCCCCGCCTGCCCGCCGACGCTCGACGATAAGGGCTACGGCTACAGCGGCCGGCTGCCCGTCACGGTGGGCGGTCGCCCATTTTCACCCCTGTACTTGCACCATGCCGCGGCCTTCGCCGTGACCCGTTGGACCAACCTCTACTTCCCCGCGCCCCTGGGCCTGTTTGGCGACATCGTCGGCGGCCCGGTCAGCCCGGTGATGGGCCCCGGCGTACTGGACCTGCCGGTCAGCGTGGGCAAATGGAAAGGCTGGCTCGCCAGCTCCTGGCTCAGCCACACCCATTACTGGAGCGAACGCGGCGGCGCCAAGGGCTACCTGAATAAACTGACCACCGATGACGCGGCGATTACCCAAGGCGAACGTCCGTCGGCGACTGAAGCGTTGCGCTGGGCGATTGATCTCAAGGGGGTGCGGCGTTTTCGCCAGGCGGGCGTCAGAGACTTAGTGGCTGAACCCGAGGCCTAGCCCGAAAAGCCACCGTCCTCCAGGAACGCCCGCTCCTCCTCTGTCGTGACCCTGGCCAACACCTCATTACGATGAGGAAAGCGCCCGAACCGCTCGATGATGCGGGCGTGCTCCTTGGCCCAGCGGTAGGTATTGGCATCAAGGTCCTTGTTCAGGGCCACCGACAGCTGTTGATCCCCGGGATCTTCAGAATGCTCGAAGGGCAAATAACAAAACGCCCGCAACGGTGTTTCGATCGACTTGTCCATCCCCGCCTCGACCATCTGCCGCGCGTACAAACGCGCAAGCGGGTCGGTGGCGAACATATGCGCCGTGCCACGGAAGGTATTGCGCGGGAACTGGTCCAGCAGCAACAGCAACGCCAGCGCGCCTTCCGGCGTTTGCATCCAGCTCTCCAGTTCGCGCCGGGCCGCCTGCAAATGCGTGGCGTAGAAAGCCTCGCGAAAACGCCGGTCAAACCCTTCATCCTTGGCAAACCAGAGCTTGGGCCCCGCCTGTTTCCAGAACTCAATAACCGCCATTGCTGCATTTTCGATCGTCGTCACAATCCTCTCCTCACTCACTCCACAAATTTCATCATCACTCTAAACAAAATCTATAAAGTTTCGGAACGTGTCTGAATGTTTCCACCGCACACAGGTAGTGTTGATGATCCTACGCCTTGCCCAGATTTTCAGTGACTCCAGCACCCAGGTTCGCGCCAAGCTGTTTGGCATCTACGGGTTGTTGATCGGCATTAACGTGGTCGCCTGGATCTGGGCGCTGGTGGCGTTCCATGAGCATCCGGTGTTGCTCGGCACCGCGCTCCTGGCCTACGGTTTCGGGCTGCGGCATGCGGTGGATGCCGACCATATCGCCGCCATCGACAACGTGACCCGCAAGCTGATGCAGGAAAAGAAACGTCCGGTGGCGGTGGGCTTCTTTTTCTCCCTGGGACATTCTTCGGTGGTGGTCCTGGCATCCATTGGCGTCGCGTTTGCGGCCTCGGTGATGCAGGCGCGGTTTGAAGGGTTCAAGGCCATCGGCGGGGTGATCGGCACGTCGGTCTCGGCCTCGTTTCTGTTGGTCATCGCCTTGATGAACCTGGTGATCCTGCACGCGATCTACAAGGCCTGGCGCCATGTGCGCAAGGGCGGTGCGTATGTGGAGGACGACTTCGACCTGCTGCTGGCGGACCGGGGTTTCATGGCGCGGATTTTCCGCCCGGTGTTTCGCCTGATCAGCCGCAGCTGGCACATGTACCCGTTGGGTTTCCTGTTCGGCCTGGGCTTTGATACGGCCACCGAGATCGGCCTGTTGGGGATTTCTGCGACCCAGGCCTCTCAAGGGCTGTCGCCGTGGGCGATCATGGTGTTCCCGCTGCTGTTCAGCGCCGGCATGTCCCTGGTGGACACGCTGGACGGCCACCTGATGCTGGGGGCATACGGCTGGGCGTACATGAAGCCGATCCGCAAGATCTACTACAACATGACCATCACCCTGGTATCGGTGGTGGTTGCGGTGGTGATCGGCAGTATCGAGGCGTTGGGGTTGATGGGTGACCAGTTGGACCTGAAGGGATCGTTCTGGAGCTTTATCGGCTCGCTGAACGACAGTTTCGGGATGCTGGGCTACATGATCATCGGGATCTTCGTGGCCAGTTGGGCGATCTCGGTGATGCTGTATCGCCTCAAGGGCTTTGACCGGATTGAGGTGAATGCGGGTTGACCTTTTGGCTGTGCCGCCTGTTGTAGCTGGAGGTGTGGTGAAGGGATTTTTTTGTGGCGAGGGGGCTTGTCCCCCGTTGGAGTGCGAAGCGCTCCCGGCTTTTTTGGGGCTGCTGCGCAGCCCAACGGGGGACAAGCCCCCTCGCCACAAAGGCTCCCTCGCCACGGGTTGTTCATCACCTGATAGGTTTTCCCAGGCTCAGAAATCCACCGTCGCCGACAATTTCACTGTCCGCGGCTCACCCTGGGTCAGGTAGTTATTGGCCGTCGACGCCGACGACCAGTACGCCTTGTTCGCTACGTTTTCGACGTTGGCGCGCAGGGTGATGTACTTGTCATCCGCCTTGAAGCCATACCGCGCCCCCAGGTCGACGCGGGTCCAGGCCGGGATGCTCAGGCTGTTGGCGGCGTTGACGTATTCGCCACCGGTGCGCAGCATCCGTGCGCTGACCGCCGCACCCTGGATGCCCGGCACATCCCAATCCGCACCGACGTTGTACTGGAAGCGCGGCACACCCGCGGCGCGGTTGCCGTCGGTGGCACCGTTGGAAGTGCTCTTCTGTTCGGTGTCCATCCAGGTGGCGCCGGCCAGCAGGCGCAGGCCGTCGATGGGCTCGCCGAACACGTTGAGTTCCACGCCTTTGTTGATCTGTTCACCGTCGACAGTGAAGGTGTCGAACTTCTGGCCCGGGAACCGGGTGGTCGCGTTGTTCGGCTGTTCGATGCGGTACACACCCAGCGTGGCGCCATAGTTTTCCCAGTCCAGCTTCACCCCGGCTTCCGTCTGCTTGCTGCGCTTGGGCGGGAAGACTTCGCCGGGGTTGGTCACGTTCGTGAGTGGCGCCGTCGGGCCCTGGGCCAGGCCTTCGATACGGTTGGCGTAGAACGACACGTGCTCCCATGGCTTGATCACCAGGCCATAGACCGGTGTGGTGATGGACTCGGAGTACGGTGTACCCCGTGCCCCCGTGGCCGTGTTCCAACTGTCCACCTCGATGGTCTGGCGCCGCACGCCCAGGGTCAACAACACGCGATCATCCAAAAAGCCCAGGGTGTCGGACACCGCCGCACTCTTGATGCGGTTCTTGCCGACAACCCGCGGGTCGTGAATATCACTGCCGAAATAGGTGTTGGTAGGTCGCGGCGTTTGCGTCGGGTCGTACAGGTTGCCGGGCTGGCGGTTGGCTTGCAGGATCGCCTCGTAGGACGAGCGCTGCTCGCCCCAGATCCCCGACAGCCCGAAGTTCATCTGATGGGTCACCGGCCCCGTCGCAAAGTGCCCGTTCAAGCCGGCCATGGCGCTTTTGTTGTCTTCGTCATGGGGTGAATAGAGGAAGCCCACCTTGGCGCTGCCATCGTTGGCGACATACAGCGACGAATACTGGCCGTTCTCCCGAGTGTGCTTGGCGCCACCTGCCGCGTAGACCGTCCAGTTATCGTTCAAGTCATATTCGGCGTTGACCATGCCGTAGGTGTCTTCCAGCTGCGACCAGCTCCAGTCCTGGGCGTAGTTGTTCTTGGCCGACGGCGGGCTGGGCACTTTGGTGCCGGTCAGGTAGACCACCGAGCGGCCGTTATTGATGCGTTCTTTCTGGTAGCCAAAGTCGGTGGAGACCCGCAAGCGCTCGCCGCGATAATCCAGGGCAACGGCGATCAACTGCGAGCTTTTGTTTTCGTCATCCACAGCGGTTTCGCCGCCGTGCCGCGCCAGGTTGACCCGGGCGCCAAAGCGGTTGTCTTCGCCAAAGCGTTGGCCGAGGTCGATGTGGCCGCCGGCCTGGCTGTCGCTGGCGTAATCGAGGGTGACGCTGCGGGTGGGCGTGTCTTCAGCGCGCTTGGGCACCAGGTTGACGCTGCCGCCGATCCCGCTGCCCGAGGGCGACACGCCGTTGACGAAGGCATTCGGGCCCTTGAACAACTCCACCCGTTCCAGGGCTTCGGTAGTGATGATCTGCCGGGGCAGCACACCGTACAGGCCATTGAATGCGATGTCATCGGTGCTCAGCGGCAGCCCGCGAATGGTGAACACCTGGGAGAAGTTGCCAAACCCGGACGACTGGCGCACCGACGCGTCGTTGAGCAAAACGTCGCCGACGGTTCGCGCTTGTTGGTCGGCGATGGTTTTCGAGGTGTAGCTGACCACGCTAAATGGCACGTCGTTGATGGACCGATTGCCCAACACGCCGAGGCGTGCAGAACGTGCCACCTGGCCACCGGCATACGTGTCTGCCTGCGCCCCGCTCGCTTCACCGCTGATGGTGGTGGCGCCCAACTCCAACGCACCGCCGCTGGCCTGGGGCACTACGGTATAACCGTTGGTGCCGGTGCCTTGCAGGGTGTAGCCGCTGCCTTGCAGCAACTGGGCAAAACCCGATTGTGCGCTGTAGCTGCCTTGCAGCCCCGGGCTTTGTTGATCGTTGAGCAACGTGGAATCGAACGACAACGGCACCCCGGACAACGCCGCAAACTGCGCCAGCACATTCCCCAGCGGCCCCGCCGCGATGTTATAGCTACGCGCCGCACTGCTTGGCGCAGCATCTTCTGCCTGGGCGTTCTGCAGCGGTGCGACGGCGGCAAGGGCGACCGCCAGGCTCAGTGCCTTCAACGGACGGGGGCAGTACGGGAGCGGTCTGGCGGTCATGGGCATTCCTGTCGGCGCGGAGCAATGTTGAGGGTTCTCCCCTACACCGGGCGACAACGAAAAAGGTATCAGCGAAAGTTGAAAAAGATCAGCGCGGCTCGACCGTCACCCAATACCCCGTCAGGCTGCTGACCTTGACCGGCAAGGTTTCCTGCAACAGGTGCAGGCTGGCATCGGTGTCGCGCAGGGGAAACGCACCCGACACCGTGAGGTCGGCAACCGAGGCATGGCAGCGCAATACGCCGGCGCGATAACGCCCCAGCTCATCCAGCAGGTCCGCCAGGCGCATATGCTGGGCCAGCAGCATGCCGTTCTCCCAGGTCAGGGTGCTGACGTCCAGCGGCTCGACGGCGGCTACCCGGTCAACACTGAAGGCGCCCTGCTCGCCCGCCTTGACGATCACCCCCTGGCCGGCATGCGCCGCCAGCAACTCCACCGCGCCTTCGGTCACGGCCACTCGGCTTGCCTGCTCACCCACCCGCACGCTGAATCGGGTGCCCAAGGCCCTGGCGGTACCGTGGCGGGTCTGGACGATGAACGGGCGATGGGCCGAATCCTTGGCGGTGGTGATCAGCACTTCGCCCTTGATCAGCTCGATACGCCGCACCTGCTCGGAGAACGCGATATTCAGCGAGCTGCCGGTGTTGATCAGCAAGCGTGTGCCGTCGGGCAAGGTGAGGTTCCTTTGTTCGCCGATGGCCGTGTGCTGGTCGGCGGTCCACTGCTGCCACGGCACCTGCCGATACGCCAGCCAGGCCGCCGGGCCGGCCGCCAGCAACAATCCGAGCGCCTGGCGTCGGCCGAGGGATTTTTTGCGCCCGATGCGCTTCAAGGTATCGCCGGCAATCGCCGCCGGCACGCTGTTGAAGTCCCCCAGAATAGCCTGCGCCCGTTGCCAGGCCTGGGCATGCTGGGCGCTGCGGCCCTGCCATTGGGCGATGGCGCGGCGGTCCTCATCGGTGGCGCTGCCGGACTGCAACTGCACCATCCAGTCGGCGGCTTCACCGAGGATCAACGGATCAATCGACTGGCTCATGCCACGCTCAGGCAGGCCAGGAAGGCATCGCGCATGTAGCGTTTGACCGAAATCAGCGACACACCCAGGGCATCGGCGATCTGCTGATAGGTCAGGCCGTCGATCTGCGACATCAGGAAGGCCTGGCGGGTTTTTTCCGGCAGATCCCGCAGCATCGCCTCAATGCGGTACAGCGCTTCGAGGATCAGCCAGCGGGTTTCCGGCGAAGGTACATGCTGTTCGGGCAGGTGGGCGATGGTTTCCAGGTAGGCGCGTTCCACTTCCTGGCGGCGCCAGCTGTCGATCATCAGGCCCTTGGCGATATGGGTCAGCAATGCCCGTGGCTCGGCGCCCAGGTTGCCGGTGGTTTGCCGGGTGAGCAGGCGCATGAACGTGTCATGGGCCAGGTCCGCGGCATCGCTGGCGTTGCCCAGCTTGCGGTCCAGCCAACGGTGCAACCATCCATGGTGTTCGCAGTACAGGTCCTGGATATGCAGATTGAGGGGAGACGACATGCCGATCACCGGGGCGCGCCGGGCGGTGGGGCCCAAGCGTAATTAAGAATTGATCGCATTCTAGTCTGCGCGGGGTAATGCTGGCAATTTCATGATTTTGATAACGCCGGTGACCCAATGTGGGAGCGGGCTTGCTCGCGAATGCGGTGGGTCAGTCGACATCTCCAGCGGCTGATACTCCGTATTCGCGAGCAAGCCCGCTCCCACATTTTTGAGCTTCACCCGGCGTATGATTCCGGGTGTTGGATCAGGCCAGTTCGGCCCGCAGTTGACGCGCCGCAGTCACCATGTGAATCAGTGCCGCTTCGGTCTCCGGCCAGCCACGGGTTTTCAGGCCGCAATCCGGGTTGACCCACAGGCGTTCGGCCGGGATGCGTTTGGCTGCCTTGCGCAGCAGGTTGGCCATTTCCGAGGCATCCGGCACCCGTGGCGAGTGGATGTCGTACACACCAGGGCCAATGTCGTTCGGGTAGGCGAAGGCTTCGAATGCCTCCAGCAGTTCCATGTCCGAGCGCGAGGTTTCGATGGTGATCACGTCGGCATCCATCGCCGCGATGGACTCGATCACATCGTTGAACTCGCTGTAGCACATGTGGGTGTGAATCTGGGTTTCGTCACGCACACCGGAGGCGCACAGGCGGAAGACTTCGGTGGCCCAATCCAGGTATTCCTTCCACTGCGCCTGGCGCAACGGCAAGCCTTCGCGGAACGCGGCTTCGTCGATCTGCACGATCTTGATCCCGGCGGCTTCCAGGTCCACCACTTCGTCACGAATCGCCAGGGCGAGTTGCCGCGCCTGTTCTTCGCGGCTCACGTCTTCACGGGGGAACGACCACATCAGCATGGTCACCGGGCCGGTCAGCATGCCCTTCATCACCTTGTTGGTGAGGCCCTGGGCGTAGCGGATCCACTCCACGGTCATGGCTTTCGGACGACTCAGGTCACCGAAAATCACCGCCGGTTTCACACAACGGGAACCGTAGCTCTGCACCCAGCCGAAGCGGGTAAATACATAACCGTCCAACTGTTCGGCGAAGTATTCGACCATGTCGTTACGCTCGGCTTCACCATGCACCAGCACGTCCAGGCCAAGGTTTTCCTGCACTTCGACAGCGTGGCGGATCTCGCTGTGCATGGCTTCGACGTATTCGGCTTCGCTCAACTTGCCGGCCTTGTAGGACTGGCGAGCCAGGCGGATCGAAGCGGTTTGCGGGAATGAACCGATGGTGGTGGTCGGAAACAGCGGCAGGTTCAGGCCGGCACGCTGTTTCTCGATACGTTGGGCAAACAGCGAGGCACGCTGGCTGTCCTTGGCGGTGATCGCCGCCACACGGGCTTGCACCGCCGGCTTGTGGATACGCGGCGAAGCGGCACGGGCCGCCTGCACGGCACGGCTTTCGGCCAGGGCGGCGATCACGTTCGGCGCTTCAGGCTGGTTCACGGCCTGGGCCAGCACCGCCACTTCTTCGCACTTCTGCACGGCAAACGCCAGCCAGCTTTTCAGCTCGGCATCCAGCTTGTCTTCACGGCCCAGGTCTACCGGGCTGTGCAGCAACGAGCAGGATGGCGCCACCCACAGGCGATCACCCAGGCGCTCATGAGCATGCTGCAAGGTGGCCAGGGCTTTTTCCAGGTCGCAGCGCCATACGTTACGGCCGTTGACCACGCCCAGGGACAGCACCTTATAAGCCGGCAGGCGATCGAGGATGGTCGGGTACTGATCCGGTGCACGCACCAGGTCGATGTGCAGGCCGTCCACCGGCAGGTTGGCGGCCAGCCCGAGGTTCTCTTCCAGGCCGCCAAAATAGGTGGCCACCAGCTTCTTCAGCGGGTCGCGCTGGATCAGGTTGTAGGCACGCTCGAAGGCGTTTTTCCAATCCTGCGGCAGGTCCAGCACCAGGATCGGCTCGTCGATCTGCACCCATTCCACGCCCAGGTCCGCCAGGCGCTGGAAGATCTGGCCGTACAGCGGCAGGAGGCGGTCCAGCAGGTCGAGTTTGTCGAAATCACCGCCCTTGGCCTTGCCCAGCCACAGGTAGGTCAGCGGGCCGATGACCACCGGCTTGACGGTGTGGCCGAGGTCGCGGGCTTCCTTGACCTCTTCGAACAGTTGCTCCCAACCCAGCTGGAATTGCTGGTCGGCGCTGAATTCAGGGACCAGGTAGTGATAGTTGGTGTCGAACCACTTGGTCATTTCCTGGGCGTGGGCACCGCCGCAGCAGTTGTCACTGACGCCACGGGCCATACCGAACAGGGTGTGCAGGGTGGCTTTGCCGTCGGCCGGGCGGAAACGCTCGGGGATCACACCGAACATCAGCGAGTGAGTCAGTACCTGGTCGTACCAGGCGAAGTCACCGGCGGGCAACAGTTCGATGCCGGCTTTCTTTTGCAGGTCCCAGTGCGTCTTGCGCAGTTCACGACCTACGGCGCGCAGGCCGGCTTCGTCGAGCTCGCCCTTCCAAAACGCTTCCTGCGCTTTTTTCAGTTCACGATCGCGACCAATGCGCGGGAATCCAAGGGAATGGGCAACAGCCATGACGTAAAGCTCCAATGTGTTTGTATGGGAGCCATTGTCGGGATCGAGTGATAGTGAGACAAACTCATTTTATTTGAGATGATCACAAGTTCCACTCATGATGAAATGCACCGCCCAGGCTTGAGTGAACGCACGGCGCTCACGCTCCAAGCGCGATGGAGTGGGTGGGCCTTCGTTTTGCTTATCACTGAAATAGCTGGCGGCGTCTGTTTCGGTGCTCGGCCGCTCAGCATACTTTTGCTTCCCAAGCCCCAAGGAAGCCCCCACATGGAACAGCAGCCGCCACTGACCACCCTCCTCGTTCACTTCGTAGCCCTTGGGCTCACACTCCTCGGCATCGGCAGCCTGGCGCTGCTGATGGCTTGGGCCGGGCGCCTGATTTTCTAGTTCAATCGGCGGGAATATCGGCGCTCAACGTGCGGATCAACGCTTGCGCCTGAGAGTCCCGCTGCGCCGTATACAGCACCACTTCACGACTGGGCAGCGGCGGCAGGTCGAAACGCTGCTCCACGTCGACGCAGCCACCGGGCGCCATCCGCCCAACCATCGCACCGATGCCAATCCCCGCCACCACTGCAGCGCCGATCGCCAGGATCCCGCTGCCCACGAACGCCTCTTCCCAGGCACGGTTCTGCTCGGCCAGCGCCGCCATCACCATGCTGCGCATGCCGCAGGGTTCCGGCTGGATCGCCAGGGGCAACGCCCCGCCCTGGCGCAATTCGAAGTCGTGGGAAGCCATCCAGCCAAAGCGTTCGACGCCCACCACTTCGCCGTCCTGGCGACGGTTGTCGTGCCGCAGGATCATCGCCACATCCAGCTTGCCCTGCTCGTAGTTCATCAACATATCCCGCGAGGTGCCGAGGCTGAACGCCACGATCACGTCCGGGTCGGTGGTCGCCAAACGTCGCAGCCACAGGCTGAGATCGGCGCCGACAATGTGGTGGCTGACGCCCACGCGCAAGGTGCGTTTCTGCGGGCCAAAACAATTCATCGCATCCTGGTAGTTGTCCAGCAAGCGGCGGGCGCTGGCCAAAAACATCTGGCCATGGGCCGACAGCGTGACCCGTCGCGGCGTGCGTTCCAGCAGCTTGCGGCCAAGGCTTTCTTCGAGGCGTTTTATCTTCAGGCTGATAGCCGCCTGGGTGCCGCCGATGGCATCGGCAGCGCGGGTAAAGCTCTTGAGTTCGGCGACCAGGACGAACGCCTGGATGGCGTCGATATCGGGCATTTTCATGGATGGGCTGGCGATAGAGAGTCAAGACGTGACGTTAGCATGCCGCGCCTGCTGACCAAACCACTGCATGATCAGCACGCAGCCCGGGTGTGACGCCGCCGGCGATTGCACGGTTGGCCACTCGGTGGTGGACCAAGTTGAAGACCAATACGTGATACCAGGAGAGCGTTATAGTCGCTGCATCGAATAGGGAATTGAGTCAATACAGTGGATAGGTCAACGGACGGTTTGTCGATACGCACCCTCTCGGCGTTGCCCGAAGAGATCCTGGTATTGGAAGCAGAAGCCGTCGCCGAAGGATTCAGGTTTCTCACGCGACTCGTTGCAGATTGGTCCAGCGGCGCCAACCGTTTTGACCAGCCAGGCGAATGTCTTTTGGGTGTATTCAGCAACGGGCAGTTGATCGCCGTTGGCGGTTTGTCCCATGACCCTTACGCAGGTCCGGAGGTTGGCAGGCTGCGCCGGGTGTACGTCGCACAGGCATCAAGGGGACGCCAGGTGGGCAAAGCGTTGGTAGGCCAGCTTTTGGCACGCGCGGCGCAATCCTTCCATGTCGTGCGCCTGTCTACCGACACCCACGAGGGCGCAAGCTTTTATCTGCGCTGCGGGTTTGAGCCGGCACAGGACGAACATGCAACTCACGCTAAATCATTAATTGATCAGGAGGCTTCATGCAGGTGATCAACGACAACCGGCCTGAATACGTTCGGGGGGAGATGACGGTTTGATGTCAGTGTGGGTGCGTTTTTGTCATGTGGGAGCTGTCGAGCTTTAGCGAGGCTGCGATAGCGGTGTGTCAGGCAGCTTATTTTATCGGCTGTGCCGCCGCCTTCGCAGCCTCGCTGAGGCTCGACAGCTCCCACAGGGGATAGGGGTTGTTTGGTGGGCTTGTGTTTCAAAGTCAGGCCACCAACCCCGCTTTGGCGGCATTGGCGAGTATGTCTTGGGCGGGTACATTGACCCATGTGGCGGCGTCCACCTCGCCCTGTTTTGCCAGCCAGGCCTCCACCATCTGGTAGCCCAGCGTGTATCCCAGCCATCTTGGCCGCGCGCCGGTACCAAAGAACCATTCACTGTGATCGTAATACGTGGCGTCTAGAAGCTGGCGGTCTACCGGGGCACTCAGCAGTTCCTGGGGGGCAAGCGCCCGCTCCCACAACTCCGGCTCACTGCCCAGCACCTGCCGCACAAACTGCCCGGCCAGGCCCTCACTGACCATCGCCTCCCCCAGCGTCCAGCCATAACCGGGGCCCGCCATGCGCAGGCAATGGTGCACCTCATGCACCACGTGTCGACGCAATGCACCGCTTCGCAGGCTGGTGAGGAAATTCGGGTTATCGGGATCAAGGGTCATGCTGAACATCGTGCTGCGATAAGCACGGCCCACCAGGCCGAGTTCCGGAAGGGTCTCCCCCGGCAACCGCTGGATCAGGATGTCCAGCCGCGGCGGCGGCAGCAGTTGCGCGATTGCCTCGTAGGCGACCTCAAACTCTCGGATCAACTCCGGGCGAAACTGCGCCAGGCTCCCCGAAGCTTCCAGCCAATGCAGCGTCCATGCGTCCATTCTCACCTCTCGTCGCCCAAGCCGTGGTCCGTTATCAAAGCGGCTCATCATACCTACGGGCTGTCATATTCACAGGCCAGCTTATAACCGGGCCAGCAAATTCCGCTGACTAACCTTTCGATCTGTCCCAAGTGCGGGCACAATGCGTGTCCTTTTTTGGCAGGCACCGCCGCAGGCTCTGAAAATGATCAAAACGCCGTACTACCTCATCGACAAACAGAAGCTTCTGGTCAACATGCAGAAGATCGCCTACGTGCGCGAACAGTCCGGCGCCAAGGCTCTGCTGGCCCTCAAATGCTTCGCCACCTGGTCGGTGTTCGACCTGATGCAGGAATACATGGACGGCACCACCTCGTCGTCGCTGTACGAGCTCAAGCTGGGTCGCCAGAAGTTCGAAGGTGAAGCCCACGCCTACAGCGTGGCCTGGGCCGACGATGAAATCGAGGAGATGCTCGACAACTGCGACAAGATCATCTTTAACTCCATCAGCCAGCTGCAGCGCTTTGCCGAGCGCAGCGAAGGCAAGACCCGCGGCCTGCGCGTCAACCCGCAAGTGAGCAGCTCCGACTACCTGCTGGCCGACCCGGCGCGCCCGTTCAGCCGTCTGGGCGAGTGGGACCCGGTGAAGATCGAAGGTGTGATCGAGCAAATCTCCGGCTTCATGTTCCACAACAACTGCGAGAACGGTGATTTCAACCTGTTCGACCAGATGCTCAACACCATCGAAGAACGCTTCGGCGCGCTGCTGCACAAGGTCAACTGGGTCAGCCTCGGCGGCGGCATCCACTTCACCGGTGAAGGCTATGCCATCGACGCCTTCTGCCAGCGCCTCAAGGCGTTCTCGCAGAAGTACGACGTGCAGGTGTACCTGGAACCCGGCGAAGCGGCGATCACCAACAGCGCCTCCCTGGAAGTGACCGTGCTCGACACCCTCTACAACGGCAAGAACCTCGCCGTGGTAGACAGCTCCATCGAAGCCCACCTGCTGGACCTGCTGATCTATCGCCTGAACGCCAAGCTGGCGCCAAGCAATGGCGAACACACCTACATGGTGTGCGGCAAGTCGTGCCTGGCCGGGGACATCTTCGGTGAGTACCAATTTGATCAGCCGCTGGCCATCGGCGATCGACTGTCGTTCATCGACACGGCAGGCTACACCATGGTCAAGAAAAACTGGTTCAACGGCCTGAAAATGCCGTCCATCGTAGTGAAACAACTCGACGGTACAGTCGAAGTGGTTCGTGAATTTGGTTACGACGACTACCTGTCCAGCCTTTCGTAAAGCGGACAGATAAAGGAGAGATAAAGCAATTGAAAAAGAACGTTCTTATCATTGGTGCAGGAGGTGTCGCCAAGGTGGTGGCCCACAAGTGCGCGCAGCACAACGACGAACTCGGTCGTATTGCTATCGCGTCGCGCAACATCTCCAAATGCCAGGCCATCATCGACAGCGTCAAGGCCAAGGGTAGCCTCAAGGTACCCGCCGACATCCAGGCCTTCGCGCTGAACGCTTTGGACGTGGAAGCGACCAAGGCACTGATCCGCGAGACTGAATCGCAGATCGTCATCAACGTCGGTTCCGCGTTCCTCAACATGTCGGTACTGCGTGCCTGCATCGACACCGGCGTGGCGTACCTCGACACCGCCATCCACGAAGAGCCGGGCAAGGTCTGCGAGACCCCGCCGTGGTACGGCAACTACGAATGGAACCACCTGGAAGAGTGCAAACAGAAGAACATCACGGCCATCCTTGGCGTGGGCTTCGACCCGGGTGTGGTCAACGCTTATGCAGCGCTGGCGCAACAAAAGCATTTCGACCGCATTGATTCGATCGACATTCTCGACGTCAATGCCGGCTCCCATGGCAAATATTTCGCCACCAATTTCGACCCGGAAATCAACTTCCGCGAATTCACCGGACAGGTGTGGAGCTGGCAGAACAGCCAGTGGACCAGCAACACCATGTTCGAAGTCAAACGCACCGACGACCTGCCTGTGGTCGGTTCGCAGAACCTGTACCTGACCGGCCACGATGAAGTGCACTCGCTGTCGAAAAACCTCGACGTGCCCAATGTGCGTTTCTGGATGAGCTTCGGCGAACACTACATCAACGTGTTCACCGTGCTGAAAAACCTCGGCCTGCTCTCCGAAAAACCGGTCACCACCGCCGAAGGCCTGGAAGTCGTGCCGCTGAAACTGGTCAAGGCCGTGCTGCCCGACCCGTCGTCGCTGGCGCCTGGCTACACCGGCAAGACCTGCATCGGCGACCTGGTCAAGGGCACCAAGGATGGCCAGCCACGCGAGCTGTTCATCTACAACGTGGCCTGCCACGAAGAAGCCTTCGCCGAGACCGACAGCCAGGGCATTTCCTATACCGCCGGCGTACCGCCGGTAGCCGCAGCGCTGCTGGTTGCCCGTGGCGAGTGGGACGTGAAGCACATGGCCAACGTCGAGGAACTGCCGGCTGAGCCGTTCCTGAAGGCGCTGGACGTGATGGGCTTGCCGACTCGAATCAAAGACGAGAACGGTGACCGTGCCTGGGATGCGATTGCCTGACAGGCGATAGTTGACCGAACAAAAAAATGCGCCCTCAGGGGCGCATTTTTTGTTGGGGCTCACATAAATATCAAAGAACAATGAAGATCAAAATGTGGGAGCGGGCTTGCTCGCGAATGCGGTGTGCCAGTCACTGCATC
>NZ_JBSVWQ010000054.1:0-34350 GCF_054071215.1 Pseudomonas sp. SDO5522_S412
TGTGGCGAGGGAGCTTGCTCCCGCTGGAGTGCGCAGCGCTCCCAAGATTTTGGGGCCGCTACGCAGCCCAGCGGGAGCAAGCTCCCTCGCCACAACGGGTCTTAGATAACCGGCGGCCAGCGCAGGTCTTGTGCATCATCGTCCGTATAACGTGGAAAGCGCTCCGCGATCATCTCGTGGGGCACGCCCAGCGGTATCGCGCTGGCAGCATCCAGACGGTCCACTTGCTCAGCCGAGAGTTGCACACTCAACGCACCCAGGGTGCCGTCCAGCTGTTCGCGGGTACGCGGCCCCAGGATCGGGATCAGCGCGGTGGTGGAACGACGGGCCTTTTCCCGCAGCCAGGCGATGGCGATGTGAGTCGGCGTGGCGTCCAGTTCACCGGCAACCGCCAGCAGGGTGTCGAGCACTGCGGTTTCCCGTGCGCTTTTTTCAGCGTGGACCAAAATCCCCAGCTTGCTGGCGCGGGTATCGTCCTGGCTGTTGCGGTACTTCCCGGTAAGAAAACCACCCCCCAGCGGTGACCACAACGTGGCGGCCAGACCCAGGGCTTCAGCCATGGGCAGCAGCTCACGGTCGGCAGTGCGTTCGGCCAGGCTGTATTCGGTCTGGATCGCTACCAGGGGTGCAAAGCCGCGTACTTCAGCGAGCAGGTCGGCGCGGGCAATGCGCCAGGCGGGGAAGTTGGACAGCCCCGCGTAGTGGATCTTGCCGGCACGCACCAGGTCATCAAAACCCCGCAGGATTTCTTCCATCGGCGTGACGTTGTCGCTGATATGCGCCCAGAACAGGTCGATGTGGTCGGTGTTCAAGCGTTTCAGGCTTTCTTCGACGGCGCGCACCATGTTCTTGCGGTTGTTGCCAAGCTTGAGGGTGCCTTCGTCTTGAGGCTGGGTGCGCAGGGTGTATTTGCTGGCGATCACCAGGCGGTCGCGTTCCGAGGCAATGAACTCGCCGAGCAGTACTTCCGATTGGCCGAACTGGTAGCCGTTGGCGGTATCGAGGAAGTTTCCGCCGGCCTCCAGATAGCCGTCGTAGATTCGCTTGGACTCTTCGCGCTCGGCGCCGTGGCCCCAGCCTGTGCCGAAATTGGCGGTACCCAGGGCCAGCTCTGAAACCCGCAGGCCGCTGCGACGGCCAAAGACTTTATTGCGCATACCGAAACTCCTGACGCTGTGGTTGGTTTAAATGTTTCGCAACATCTATTAAATATGATGCGAGTCATATATTTCGTCAAGGGGCTTTTTTGGCGGCTGAAGGGAAGGGTGCCTGCTCCTGACACTTTCTGACGGAGGCCTCTGCTAAGCTGCGCCACCTTTCTTTTTCGAGCATGATCAACGTGTCGCGTACCAGTCGTCTGTTGACCTTGTTGCAAGTCCTGCGGGGCAAAAAGCGCCCGGTGACGGCCGCCGTGCTGGCGGCAGAACTGGAGATTTCCGAGCGCACGCTGTACCGCGATATCGCCGAACTGACCGCGTTGGGCGCACCGATCTACGGCGAGGCGGGCGTGGGCTATGTGCTGCGTGCGGGCCTGTTCCTGCCGCCGCTGATGCTCAATGCCGACGAGACCGAAGCCATCGTGCTGGGCTTGCGGTATGTCGACCAGCGCGGTGATGACGTACTGAGCCAGGCGGCGGCCAATGCGCTTGCAAAGATCGCCGACGTGCTTGACCCGGCTGCCCAGGAAGCCTTGCGCAATCCGACGGTGCTGCCGGGCCCGCCAGGCTTCGGCTACCCGGAAAATCGCGTGCCGTTGAATGTGTTCCGCGAGGCCATTCGCGGCCAGGCCAAACTGCACATCGACTACGCCGATGCCAGCCAGACCGCCAGCCAGCGCCTGATCTGGCCCCTGGCCCTGGGTTTTCTCAACGAAGTGCGGGTGATCGTCGCGTGGTGTGAATTGCGTGGGTCCTATCGCACCTTCCGCACCGACCGAGTGGCCGCCGCGCGCCTGCAAGGTGAACGGTATCCGGGGCGCCGCAGCGATTGGTTGCGGGGCTGGCGCAAGCTGATGGAACAGAACGAATCCGGGCCGTTCACTCCTGACAAGAACTGACACAACGCTGCTTTAGGATGGCTCCATAAATCACTAAAAAGGAGCTGTCACCATGTCCCAACCCACCCCTGAACTGGCCCCGGCTATTGCAACCTACATTGCCGCGGCGAATGCCGGCGACACCTCGCTGGTGGCCGACTGTTTCGCCGAAGATGCCAACGTGTTCGACGAAGGCGAGCACCGGGTCGGTACCGCCGCCATCGCCCGCTGGATGGAAGACACGGGGCGTCGTTACCAGCCCAGGGTCCAGGTGCTGAATGTGCAGCACCGCACGGGCAAGGTGCTGGTCAGCAACCTGATCACCGGCAGCTTTCCCGGCAGCCCGCTGGAGCTGCGCTATACCTTCCGCCTCAATGAACACGGCAAGATTGCCCGATTGGATATTTCCCTGTAGCCGTCATGGCATACTGCCGGGCATGACTTTCGACTCGCCACTTGCCGCCTATCAGCACGCCATCACCGAACAGGGTTTTGTCCCCGACGACGCCCAGCGTGAGGCGGTGCAAGCCCTGCAGGACTGCCATCAGGCCTTGCACCACGGCCATGGGCCCATCACCGGGGTGTACCTGTGGGGCCCGGTCGGCCGGGGCAAGACCTGGCTGATGGACCAGTTCTACCAAAGCCTGGGAGTGCCAGCGCGGCGCCAGCATTTTCATCACTTCATGGGCTGGGTGCACCAGCGTTCATTCCAGCTAACGGGCACCCACGATCCCTTGCAGGCCCTGGCCCGCGAACTGAGCCGGGAAGTGCGGGTGCTGTGTTTCGATGAGTTGTTTGTCAACGACATTGGTGACGCCATCATCCTCGGCCGGCTGTTCCAGGTGATGTTCGAGGAAGGCGTGGTGATGGTCTGCACGTCCAACCAGCCACCGGACCTGCTGTACGCCGACGGTTTCAACCGGGATCGTTTCCTGCCGGGAATCGAGGCGATCAAACAGCATATGCGGGTGGTGGCAGTCGATGGCGGGGAAGATCATCGGCTGCACCCGGGCACCGCACTGCAGCGTTACTGGGTCGACCAGCCCGACGCGTTGGCCGAGGTGTTTCGCCAGTTGAGCGCCGGACAGGCAGTGAGCAGCGACCCGGTTGCGGTCGGCTACCGCTCCATCGTGGCAGTGCAGTCCAGTGAAACCGTGCTGTGGTGTCGCTACGCCGACCTGTGTGAACAACCGTTGGCGGCGATGGATTTCATGCTGCTGTGTGATCGGTTCAAGGCCATTTTGCTCGGCGAGGTGCCCAACCTCAGCGCGCAAAAGCGCCCGGGACGAATCGCCCGTGGCACCGAAGACGCTGCCGAACGGGTGGACGCCGGGGACCGGGAACTGCCGGAACTGTCGGTGCATGACGACAGCGTCCGGCGTTTCATCGCGCTGGTGGACGAGTGCTACGACCGCAAGGTGCCGCTGTACATCGAGGCCCGGGTGCCGCTGGAAAGCCTCTACACCGAGGGTTACCTGGAGTTTCCATTTCGCCGCACCCTGAGCCGCCTGCAGGAGATGCAACTGGCACGGTTTGGCGAGCCTGGCGCGCTTTCACGCGGGCAAATGTAGTTAATCTCCTTCATCTAATGCCTGCACCACGCTTACAATCGAGCCCTTTTATGGGGACCGAGTCCCTGTCGCACCGTCAACGAGGAAGGAAATGGACAGCGCAGACATCCTGGTGCTGCAAGCCAGCTACACCAATCCGGTACACGCCGAGGCCATTGGCCTGGTGCTCAATCATTACGCCGAAGACCCCATGGGCGGTGGCCACAGCCTGCCGGCCGACCGCTTGCAGCAACTGCCGGCAGAGCTGGCCAAGCGTGCCCACGCGTTCAGTGTGCTGGCCTTTGTCGGCGGTACGCCGGCCGGCCTGGTGAACTGCTTTGAAGGGTTTTCCACCTTTGCCTGCCGCCCGCTGGTCAACGTGCACGACGTGGTGGTGATGGATAAATTCCGTGGCCTGGGGCTGAGTCAGAAGATGCTGCAAAAGGTCGAGGAAATTGCTCGCCAGCGCGGTTGCTGCAAGATCACCCTCGAGGTGCTTGAAGGCAACGCCGTGGCGCAGTCGGCGTATCGAAAGTTTGGGTTTGATGATTCGGTATTTGATCCGCAACATGGCCGGATGTTGTTCTGGAGCAAACCGCTTTAATTAATGTTTATTTAATTAAAGGCAAAAAAAAGGCGCCAGCAAGTGGCGCCAAATTGACCTTGGCTATCAGAGCGGAATAGCACAGGTACTGCGGGTAAATCAGCTGTTCGGTGTGTTGGTAGTTTGGTCGGCCGTTGCCGGCTTTTCGGTCTTGCCGTCAGCCATTGCGGTTTGCTGGGCAGCACCGTGAGTCTGTTGCTGAACGAAGGTGAAGTTGTTGTAGAACTCCTTCGAACGCTCTGAGCCGCCTTCTGCAAAGGCGGCTACGGAAGTCATGGTCATCAGGCCGGCAAGGATAACAGTCGAAAATTTCATGGCAGTGTCTCAGTAAGTGTGTTGGGTCCGCGCGTTGTCATCAGCGGCGGGATGGGGAGACTGTGGGCCAATGATATTAAGTAAGGGTTAACCTCGCGCTGACCGAAAGTTAACGATTTCGTTAACTTCCAATCTTTAGCAGCGATGAATTCAGAGCTTCCAGTCCAGTGCAACGCTGATAGAGCGCGGGTCTCCCCAATACACGCCGTTATAGAAGCCGACGCGCTCGTAATATTTTTTATCAAATAGGTTGTTGATATTAAGTGACGCCGACAAGTGGTCATCGAACTCATAGCGCGACATCAGGTTGACCACGGTATAGGCCTGCTGGGTAATCCGGGTGCGCTCCCTGATCAAGGCTCCATTGGTGTCCCGGCCAACCGGGCGATAGGCGAAGTCGTAGAAGTCACTTTGCCAATTCACCGCGCCGCCGACCGTCAGCGCGTGCCATTCGCCGGGCAGGCGGTAGGCCGTGGACACGCGCAACAGGTTCAGCGGCAGGTGGGTGTTGTTGCGCTGCTTGTCCCCGTTCAGGGAGTGGGTGTAGGTGTATCCGGCGGTCAGGTTCCAGTCGGGGCGCACCTCTCCGGACACCTCTACCTCGAAACCCTGAACCTTGTTGCCTTTGCCGCCGGATGTGAAGAACTGCTCACCGGTCTCCGGATCCGGTGGGGTCAAACTGTCCAGTTCCGCGACGTTGTCCTGTTTGCTCCAGAAGTACGCGGCCGCCAGGTTCAGGCGCTCTTCCAGCAGGCTGCCCTTGATGCCCACTTCATAGTTGCTGCCTACCACCGGCTCCAGGTATTGCTTGCCGGCGTTGCGTTCTTCCTGCGGGTTGAAGATGTCGGTGTAGCTGGCGTAGACGGTGTACTCCGGGGTCAGGTCGTAGAGCAGGCCGGCGTAGGGTGTCCACATGTCGTTGTGGGTCTGGCTGGATTTTGACGTACCGAGGAACTGGTCAGTGTCCCTGTTGTAGTTGTAGGTGGTGCTCTCGATCTCCCAGCTGCCGTAGCGGCTGCCCAATACCGCATGCAGGCGATCGGTCAGGCTCAGGCGGGTGGCCAGGTAGCCGGCCTTTTGGCGGGTGCTGCCTTGTTCGCCCTTGAGGCCGGTGTTGGTGTCGGGGAATTTGCCGATCCCGCCCATGTGTTTCCAATCGTCGATGCTGGTGTAGTCCTTCGGCACCGTACCGCTGCGCAGGTGTGGCGAAGCGTCACGCTGCTCGGACTCGCCGTAACCCACCATCAATTCGTGCTCACGACCCAGCAGGGCATAGGACCCGGACAGGTTCAAGTCGACCACGTCCATTTTCGAGGTGCCGAGCATGTGGCTGGTCCAGGCGGTCATGCCGCTGCGGTCGGCATTCGGGAAGCCTGAGCCGCCGTAATAGACCTTGCCGTCGGTGTCGCTTTCACGGTGGGTATAGGCGGCCTTCAGGTGCCAGTCACCCGCCAGGCGGTGGTCGAGGGTAGCGAAGGTGGTTTCATCTTTCAGCGGCCAGGAACTCCAGTGGGCCGCGATGTTGGCGGAGCGGGGCAGCCTGGCTTTGCTGCCGTCGCTGTTCCAGTAGGGCAAGGTGCCCCACGCGGTGCCCTGCACATGCTTGTTCTGGTAATCGAAGCCCACCGCCAGCACCGTGTCGTCGGTCAGGTCGCCTTCGAGGATGCCGTAGCCGACTTCCCGTTGCAGCGCGTAGTTGTCGCGGTAGGACTGGCTGTCACGGTAGGCGAGCACCGTGCGGCCGCGCAGGCGCCCGTCAAATGCCAGGGGGCCGCCAACGTCCAGGTAGCTGTAGTAATTGTCGTGGGAGCCGCCACTGACGCCTGTCTTGGCCTGCCACTGTGCGGTCGGGCGTTTGCGCACCATGTTGACCGTGGCCGAGGGGTCGCCGGCGCCGGTGGTCAGGCCGGTGGCGCCGCGGACCACTTCGACCCGGTCGTAGATGATGGTGTCGGCATCGGACTTCATGCGGCCGAAGGTGTTGAGCATGCCGTCAATCTGGAAGTTGGTGATGCCGTAGCCGCGCGAGGAATAGCCGACCCGGTCGGAGTCCAGGTGCTGCACCACCACGCCGGTGGTCTGGCGCATCACTTCGGTCAGGGTGTTGAGGTTGAAGTCGTCCATCTGCTGGCGGGTGATCACCGAGACCGATTGCGGGGTTTCCTTGATGGACAGGTTCAGCCGGGTGGCGGTGCCCATTGAGCCTGTGGTGTAGGCACCGGTGTGTTCGGTGTTGGCGCCAAGGCCTTCGGCGGT
Organism: Pseudomonas sp. SDO5522_S412; assembly: GCF_054071215.1. Lineage (NCBI taxonomy): Bacteria > Pseudomonadati > Pseudomonadota > Gammaproteobacteria > Pseudomonadales > Pseudomonadaceae > Pseudomonas > Pseudomonas sp. SDO5522_S412. The sequence continues at coordinate 6,761 of NZ_JBSVWQ010000054.1, forward strand.
GATGCTGGTGCTGCCCAGTTCCAGGGCTTTGGCCGGCGCTTGGGATTCCTGGTCGGGGTCGTTTTCGGCCAGCAGGTCCGGGCTCAGCACCACGCTGAAGAGGCCCAGGGTCAAGGTCATGGAACGGGTAATAGGCGCGAACATCGCGGCGAACTCCTTGTCGTCTATGAAAAATGCCATTGGCTCAAAGACGAAAGGAGGCGGGGAACTTTAGCGCTAAACGAGAATAATTATTATCTTTGCGTTGCAGCCAAATCGGGTTTCACCGCGTTGCGCGGATGAAACCCGGGCGATTCAAGCTACTTGACGACCACGTTGGCGGCGTCTGGCTTGGGCTTGATCAGGCTGAAATCAATCAGCGGTTTTTGCTGGCGTGCATACGGGTCGCCAATCAGCCGTGGCCGAGGCTTGAAGCTGTCACTGACCAGGCTCTTGCTGTGGTCCAGTTCGTCGAAGCTCAACCCGGCCATGTCGGCCCAGGTATGGATCAGCTGCGAGCTGGTGTAAGGGCGCTGCAAGTCACCGGCAAAACTCCAGTCATGGCTTTCACGCCACTTGGGTGATGCGTAGGCCATGAACGGAATGGTGTACATCGGTGCTGTCGGCTTGCCTTCGTTGCGGCCCAGGGTGTTGTGGCCGGCCGAATCGAACACGTCTTCGCCGTGGTCGGAAAGGTACAGCAGGAAACCGTTCGGATCGGTCTTGGCGTAGTCCTTGATCAGGCTCGACACCACGAAATCGTTGTACAGCACCGCATTGTCGTAGCTGTTGTAGGTCGGCAACTGTGCGTCGCTGACCCCCTCAGGCACGCCCTGGCGGTCGGTGAACTTGTCGAAGGTCGGCGGGTAGCGGTACTGGTAGCTCATGTGGGTACCCAGCAGGTGCACCACGATGAATTTGCGTTCGGCGGTGTCGGACATGGCCTTGGCAAAAGGCTCCAGCACGTCGCCGTCATACTGGCGCGCATTCTGGTTGCGGTTGTTGTTCAGGTACACCTGCTCGTCGGCCTGTTCGGAGAAGGTCGTGAGCATGGTGTTGCGCTTGGTCATGGTCTGCTGGTTGGTGATCCAGAAGGTCTTGTAGCCGGCCTGCTTCATCACGCTGACGATGGACGGGGTCTTGAGGTACAGGTCCGGGTTTTCTTCGTCGGCGAAGGTCAGCACCTGTTGCAGCGCCTCGATGGTGTACGGGCGCGGGGTAATGACGTTGTCGAACACCGCCAGTTGGTCCCGCAGCTTGTCCAGTTCCGGCGTGGTGTTGCGCGGGTAGCCATACAGGCTCATGCGCTGGCGGTTGGTGGACTCGCCGATCACCAGCACCAGGGTCGATGGCTGGCCGGCCATGCTGTCCTTGAGGTTGGTCAGGGGCGGGATCTTGCTGGCGCTGGTCAGCATGCCTTGCATGTTATCCAGTTGTTCGGTGTAGCGGCGGTAGGCGACGATCATCTGCCATGGCACTGCCGGCTCGATACGGGTTTCGAAGCGGTCGATGGCCAGTTCCATGGTCTCGCTCTTGGCGATCTGCTTGACCAGCGGGTAGCCGACGATGGCAATCACGATTGCGGCAGCCGCCAGCATGGCCTGGCCACGTGGCAGGTAAACCGGGCGTACGCGGGTCCACAGGAAAACGGCCATGGCGGTGTGGGCAATGAACGCCAGCACGATCCACCAGGCAAAGTATTGGGTGGCGTATTCGCCGGCTTCAGAGATGTTCGACTCGAACATGATGAAGATGACGCTTTGAGAGAATTCCTGCTGGTAGATGAAGAAATAACCCAGGCTGGCCATGGAACAGGCCCACAGCACCACGCCAATCAACCCCGCCACCAGGCGCGCGCGACGTGGGAACAACAGCATCGGCGCCAGCCACAGGGCGCTCATGAAGAATGCCTGGCGGAAACCACTGAAGCCGGAGGTGCCGGTCAGTTGGATCAGCAGTTGGGTAATGCCCGAGAAATACCAGAAGAACAGAAACATCCAGCCGAGGCCGGCCCAATCAAAACCTTTCGCAGACGTAGTGCTGCGTTTGAACATCGCCATCCAGCGCTCCAACCCGATAATTTCAGTGTCAACGCGCAGGGATGCACGCAAACAGAGGGCCTGCGCACGTAGCGCGGCCCTATTCGGCGGGAGTATCGGGAGGGGGATGTGAAAACTTCGTGAGTTATTCCTGAACGGTTCGTTCAGCCCACGTTCAGCAAACTGCGGGCTGGGTGCCGGACGGCTGATTGAGCTGGCCCTGCAGGTGCGAGCGCAGACGCATGACTTCCTGCTGCAGTTGGTCGCGCTCGTTTTTCAACTGGCGCAATTCATCGCGGCGAATGGTGACGTAGAGGGTCTGTGGCGGACGGGTCATGTGTGCAGTGCTCATTGCTTACCTCGCAAATAGCCGGTCTATCGCGGTGCCAGAGCGCTTGAATCGAGGCTCTCGGCAACAGTCGGGGCAATTCTGAATTCTTTTTTTAATGAAGGGAACTTTTTTATTTTTGATGGTCGTTGTGACTTTTAACCCACTGAAGGCGAAAGGATGGCCACTTTTTGTCATGAAACTATGCCAATCCGCTCTGGACTAACCCTCATTAGCCTCATTGCGCTATAAACTGTGACACACATTTATTCGTAGTAAGGAGCATCAGCACATGCAACTGGGGATTATTGGACTAGGCCGCATGGGTGGCAACATTGCGCGGCGCCTGATGCTCAATGGGCATACCACCGTGGTTTACGACCGCAATGAAGCATTCGTAAAAGGTCTGGCAGGCGAGGGCGCCACGGGCGTTGCTGACCTGGCAGGCCTGGTGGCCGGGCTGCAAAAGCCCCGGGCGATCTGGGTGATGCTGCCGGCAGGCGACCCGACCGAGAACACCATTGAAGAACTGAGCCAACTGCTTGAAGACGGTGATGTGATCATCGACGGCGGCAACACCTTCTATAAGGATGACATCCGTCGGGCCAAGGCCCTGTCGGAAAAAGGCCTGCACTATGTCGACGTCGGCACCTCCGGCGGCGTCTGGGGCCTGGAGCGCGGCTACTGCATGATGATCGGCGGCGACGCCGAGACCGTTAAGCTGCTGGACCCGATCTTCGAAAGCCTGGCACCGGGCCTGGGCACCATCCCGCGTACCAAGGACCGTTCCGCCGCAGCGGACAGCCGTGCCGAGCGCGGCTATATCCACGCAGGGCCTGCCGGTTCCGGGCACTTCGTCAAGATGATCCACAACGGCATCGAGTACGGGATGATGCAGGCCTTCGCCGAAGGTTTCGACATCCTCAAGACCAAGAATTCGGAGAACCTGCCGCAAGACCAGCGCTTCGACCTGAATGTTGCCGATATCGCCGAAGTCTGGCGCCGCGGCAGCGTGGTGTCGTCCTGGCTGCTGGACCTGACTGCCGACGCCCTGGCCACCGATCCGAAGCTCGACGGGTATTCCGGCTCGGTCGCCGACAGTGGCGAAGGCCGCTGGACCATCGAGGCCGCCATGGAACAATCGGTACCGGTTCCGGTGCTGTCGAACTCGCTGTTCGCACGCTTCCGCTCCCGCCAGCAAAGTACCTACGGTGACAAAATGCTTTCTGCCATGCGCTTCGGCTTTGGCGGCCATGTGGAGACTCCCAAAAAATGACCGCCAACGGCAAGAAACCCAAGGCCGAACCCGCTCCGCCCACCACACTGTTTCTGTTTGGTGCCCACGGTGACCTGGTCAAGCGCCTGCTCATGCCGGCGCTGTACAACCTCAGCCGCGATGGGCTGCTGGGCGATGGCTTGCGCATTGTCGGCGTTGATCACAACGCCATCAGCGACGCCGATTTCGCCAAGAAGCTCGAGGACTTCATTCGCACCGAGGCCGCCAGCAAGGTCAAGGGCAATGCCGAGAACGCCCTGGACCCTGCATTGTGGGAACAGTTGGCCAAAGGCATCAGCTACGTCGAGGGTGATTTCCTCGACGACGGCACCTACGCCGATATCGGCAAGAAGATTGCCGACAGCGGTACTGGCAACGCGGTGTTTTACCTCGCCACTGCGCCGCGTTTCTTCGCCGAAGTGGTGCAGCGCCTCGGCGCGGCCGGCTTGCTGGAAGAAACCCCGGAGGCGTTCCGCCGGGTGGTGATCGAAAAGCCGTTCGGCTCCGACCTCGCCACTGCCGAAGCGCTGAACGCCTGCCTGCTCAAAGTGATGAGCGAAAAGCAGATCTACCGCATCGACCATTACCTGGGCAAGGAAACCGTCCAGAACATCCTCATCAGCCGTTTTTCCAATGTGCTGTTCGAGGCGTTCTGGAACAACCACTACATTGACCACGTACAAATCACCGCCGCCGAAACCGTCGGCGTGGAAACCCGTGGCAGTTTCTTCGAACACACCGGCACCCTGCGGGACATGGTGCCCAATCACCTGTTCCAGTTGCTGGCGATGGTCGCCATGGAACCGCCGGCTGCCTTTGGTGCCGACGCAGTGCGGGGCGAGAAGGCCAAGGTGATCGGGGCCATCCGGCCCTGGTCGCTGGAAGACGCACGGGCCAACTCGGTGCGTGGCCAGTACACCTCGGGTGAAGTCGGCGGCAAGCAGTTGCCGGGTTACCGCGAGGAGGCCAATGTTGCGCCCGACAGCAGCACCGAGACCTTCGTTGCCCTCAAGGTGTTGATCGACAACTGGCGTTGGGTGGGTGTGCCGTTTTACCTGCGCACCGGCAAGCGCATGAGCATCCGCGACACCGAGATCATCATCTGCTTCAAGCCGGCGCCTTACGCGCAGTTCCGTGATACCGAGGTCGATGAACTCAAGCCGACGTACTTGAAGATCCAGATCCAGCCGAATGAAGGCATGTGGTTCGACCTGCTGGCGAAAAAGCCCGGGCCAACCCTGGACATGGCCAACGTGGAGCTGGGGTTTGCCTACAAGGACTTCTTCGAGATGCAGCCGTCGACAGGTTACGAAACCCTGATCTACGACTGCATGACCGGCGACCAGACCTTGTTCCAGCGCGCCGACAACATCGAGAACGGCTGGCGTGCGGTGCAGCCTTTTCTCGATGCGTGGAAGCAGGATGACGGCATCCAGGCCTACAAGGCGGGTGAGGACGGCCCGGCGGCGGCTGATGCGTTGCTGGCCCGCGATGGCCGTACCTGGCACAGCCTCGGATGAGTGACTTGCCGAGTCAACCCATCCGTTTTGTGTTGAGTGATATGGATGGCACGTTGCTGCATCCGGATCACAGCCTCAGCCAGCGCACCATTGATACGGTTCGCGCCTTGCGCGCGGCCGGGGTGTTTTTCAGCCTGGCCAGCGGGCGACCTCCCAAGGCCATGCGTCAGCAGGTCGAAGCACTGGGCATCGATGTGCCGATTGCCGGCTTCAACGGCGGCACGCTGGTCAATCCCGACGGCAGTATTCTGGTGGCGCATCACTTGCCGGCAGAAGCGGCGCTGGTGGCGTTGGCCTTGTTTACGCCGCAGCCGGACGTTGAAGTCTGGCTGTTTGCCGACGGTGACTGGCTGCGTCGCGGTCCCGGCGGACCGATGGCGGTTCGCGAGGAGCACGGCCTGGGCTATGGGGCGATCGTGGTGGAGAGCTTCGAGCCGTATCTGGATCGGGTCGACAAGATTGTTGCGGCCAGTACCAATACCCAGCTGCTGATGGAGCTTGAGGCGCAGTTGCAGCCCAGGGTCGAGGGATTGGCCCAGGTGTCGCGTTCGCAGCCGGTGTTCCTGGATGTCACCGCCATGAAGGCCAACAAGGGTGAAGCATTGAGAACCCTTGCGGCGCACCTCGGTGTGCCACTGCAACAGACAGCCGCCATCGGTGATGGCGGCAATGACCCGGCGATGTTTCATGTGGCGGGGTTGTCGATTGCCATGGGCCAGGCAGAAGAGGTGGTCAAGCGCCAGGCCAGCGTCGTGACCGGCAGCAATGTCGATGACGGTGCGGCGGAAGCCATCGAGCGGTTTATTCTCTCGGCCTATTGATCGGTAACCACACTAATAAGTAGTCAGCTATGCAAAGTTGCAACTTGCATGGCTGACTGTCCACTTGAGTTAGTGCGGGTCAATATATTGCGCAGCCGGGCGGCACACTTTCGGGTGCCGTCTCACGCACGCTTCAGTTACTTGGGCATTGCCCAGGATTGCAACTGGTAGCCATCTTTGTCGAGTTCGGCACGGGCCTGCAACAGCAAGTTCTCAAGCTGTGCCGGGTCGGTATAAGTGCTGGAAGACAGCTGCTTGCTACCGATACGGGTATTGGTGCGGTCGATGACGCTCAGGCTCAGGGCGCCGTTGCCGTCGTGCCAGGCCACACATTGAAAGGGCTGGAAGGCACGGTCTGCGATCAAAAGAGCTTCGTTGATGCGGAGCGGGGCGTTCATGGGGTCTTCTCTCTAAATGCCCATTCAAGTGGAAGCCGTTGGTTGGGCGTGCCTAACGACTGGTTACTTGTACTGATGCACGATCACCGGGTGCGGGTCACATGTTAGAAGAAGATTTTTTAACTTTCCCTGATTAAAGTCATGTAAGGGGCTATTTTGAAAGCCTCATGAAAGTTATGCCGCGGCAATTGACCGCACCCGACTGACATAAAAGACCCGGTTCGTTCGCGACTTATAGCGAATCGGTACAAAGGGTGCGTCAAGATCTTGCTAGGGTTACCAGCAGACTTTGCAAATAGTTGTTTTTAAATAACTTTAACGATTTTGACGCCAAGGAATAGTCATGATTGTTACACCTGCCCCGCGCCGCCTGCTTGTGGTCGATCCCTGTGATGACTGCCACCGGCTATTGCCCGGTTTGCGCGCAGCGGGGTGGGACGTGGACAGTTGCGCCCTCGAGTCGGTGGGTGAGCGCTCCTGTGACGTGGGTTTGTTGCGCCTGCAGCCGTTTCACCTGGAGCGACCCGAAGCGGTCAAGGAACTGATCAGCCGCAGCGGCACCGAGTGGATTGCGGTGCTTAACCAGGAAGTGCTGCGCCTGCAGAATGTCGGCGATTTTGTCTGTGAGTGGTTCTTCGACTTCCATACCTTGCCGTTTGATGTGTCACGGGTGCAGGTCACCCTGGGCCGCGCCTTCGGCATGGCGCGCCTGCGGGGCAAGGGCAACAACGCGCCTGCGGGCCAGCCGGAACACGAGTTGCTGGGGGACAGCCGTCCGATCCGGGAATTGCGCAAGCTGCTCGCCAAGCTGGCGCCCACTGAATCCCCGGTGTTGATCCGTGGCGACAGCGGCACCGGCAAGGAATTGGTCGCGCGTACCTTGCATCGCCAATCCCAGCGCCATGCCAAGCCGTTTGTGGCGATCAATTGCGGGGCGATTCCCGAACACCTGATCCAGTCCGAACTGTTTGGCCATGAGAAGGGCGCCTTCACCGGTGCCCATCAGCGCAAGGTGGGGCGGATCGAGGCGGCGCACGGCGGCACCCTGTTTCTCGATGAGATCGGCGACTTGCCCATGGAGCTGCAAGCCAACCTGCTGCGTTTTCTCCAGGAAAAACAGATCGAGCGAGTCGGCGGCAGCCAGCCGATTGCGGTGGATGTACGCGTGTTGGCGGCTACCCACGTCGACCTGGAAGCCGCGGTGGCAAAGGGCACTTTTCGCGAAGACTTGTATTACCGGCTCAACGTCCTGCAAGTGGTCACCGCGCCGTTGCGCGAGCGCCACGGTGACGTGGCGATGCTGGCCAACCATTTTTCACACTTCTACAGCCAGGAAACCGGCCGCCGTCCCCGCAGCTTCAGTGAAGACGCGCTGGTGGCCATGGGCGAGCACGGTTGGCCGGGCAATGTGCGCGAGTTGGCCAACCGCGTGCGGCGGGGCCTGGTACTGGCGGAAGGGCGGCAAATCGAAGCCGTTGATCTGGGATTGCAAAGCCAGCAGGCAATCGCGCTGCCGATGGCTACACTGGAGGATTACAAGCACCGTGCCGAACGCCAGGCATTGTGCGATGTGCTCAACCGGCACAGCGACAACCTGAGTGTCGCGGCGCGTGTGCTGGGGGTTTCCCGGCCGACGTTCTACCGGTTGCTGCACAAACACCAGATCCGCTAGGGCGGGTAAACCGAAAAGCCCCGCAACGACCCTTATCGTTGCGGGGCTTTTCCCGTTGTCATGCCTTAAAAGTAATACGGGAACTTCAGGCTGAAGCTGAACGACGGCGCATCCGGTGTGATCCCGATGGCCAGGTTCGGCACGATGGTCAGGTTGTCGCTTGCCGCAATCGTCATGCCCACATTGAAGTAACCCGCGTTGGCATCGCTGGAAACCACTGACTGCCAGTCGCCGCCATCCGGCTTGAGCTTGCTCTTGCGTTGCACCAGGTCGGACACCGAGAACGACATACTCATCTTCTCGTTCAACGCAAACGCCACGCCTGCGCCGATCTGGAAGCTGTCGCCCAACTGCACTTTCCCCGGGGTCTTCTGGCCGACCTGGGAGCTGATATCGCTGAACGAGTCTTCGAAGTTGTGGGTGTACGACAGCGAGCCGAACAATACCGCCGGGTCGAAGGTCTTGACCAGCGAGATACCCGGCGTGATCGACCACACACCGTTGCCGGTGGGCAGGCTTTCCGGCACGAAGAGGTTGGTGTTGCTGGATGACTGGACCAGCTTGATCCCAAACGGATCTTCGCCGGTGGGTGCCTTGACCCGCACCGACACCACGGCATCCGGCAGGTTGACGCTCTCGTCGAGGAATTTGTAGGCAATCCCGAAGTTGACGTCGCCGATAGTCGGGTCACGCGTGACCGATTGTTCCGAGGTCGCGGTGCCGCTGCCACCGTTGGCACCACCGGACTGATAGGTCGACTCGCGGTACACCACCGGCACGTTTATATCGAACTGCCAGCGGTTGTCGAGGTTGTAGCGGCCCGTGAGGTCGACGGTCCAGTTATCCGACTTGATCCGGTCCAGGTTGATGTTGCCGAGGAAGATCGAGTCCAGCGCCAGGAAGCCGTTGAGGGTCAACTGGCGGGCATCGTAGCGGGAATAGGTGACGCCGGTTTCAAAGCTGAACTTGCCGTTGCCAAAGAACCCGCTGGCCTCGTTATACAAGTTGCTCACGCTCTGCGCCGGGGCCGAATCATCCTTGAGGGACTGGCCGTAGGACGCGCCACCGGCTGCGCCGCCCGAGGCCGCCGCCGCGCCGACTCCCGGCGTGTTGCCGGCCACTGTGGTGCCGCCTTTCTGGAAGTCTGCCGGGGATTTGGCCAGGCGTTTGGGCGGCGGCGCCACCGGTTGTTCTTCCACCTGGCGTACCCGTTGCTCCAGCACCGCCAGTGCTTTTTGCTGCACTTCGTAGCGTTGCTTGAGCTCCAGCAATTCCTTTTTCAATGTGTCTATGTCGGTGTCCGGCGCGGCATACAACATGGATGCGGGCAGGAGCGTGCTTAAACAAATTACGGCACGTAACGATAGCGATCGATGCATGGAATAAGCCGTCCCTTTCTAATGCGCAAGTGTCGAGGCACAGCGTAGTTCAATAACCGTTAGGGCGTAGGCCCCTGAGCTGATTCAGGTTGAGGTTCTGCCCCAAATTGTTCAAACCGTTGTTGCCCAGCACCACATTGAGTTGGGTCATGTTGCTGACGAAGTTGCTGTTACCCTGCAAAACCGTGCCTTGCAGGACATTCCCGGCGCCGATCTGCTGCAACGAGTTGCCCTGATTGTTGTTGGCCAGGATCGCCATTTGCAGCCCGCCATTGGCGGCCGACACCGTGACCTGGCCGGCACCCGTGCTGCCGGTGACCGACTGGCCAGCCACCAGGGCTTGTCCGGACTGGACGACATTGGCCGGCGACAAGCCATTCTGGTTCACATTGATATTCACGTTATTGCTGGCGGTGTTGCCATCGCCGGCGGCGCGCACGCTTTGGGTCACGCCCTGGCCGCTGCCCAGGCCGGCACCACCGACCACCGTGCCGGTGCCATTCGGCTGGTTGGGCGAGACTTTGGTGGGGCTGTCGGTTACCTGCACATAAAACTGCGGGGTGACGGTCGACGCGTTGACGTTCATGCTGGCCGAGCCGGTCACGCTGTCGCCGGCGGCATTGGTCCAGGTACTGCTCATCACGATGCCAAAACTGATGATCCGCCCCGGCATCACGTAGCGACCGCGCAGGTCAGCCAGTTCCGAGTCCTTTATTTCAATCGGTTTGAACACCGATGACGCATAAGCGGGCATTGAGGCTGCCAGGCACATGACCGTCAGCCAACGGTAAGTGTTCATCGTTTGCTCCTGGAGCGTCCTGCCCCTTATTGCGCTTCTAGAAGAAGTCGCTCTGGATAAAACCGAAGTCCATCAATTCACTGTCCCGCACCGGACTGAACTCATTGATTCTGTTTTTCGCCGTCAGTGGGGTGGGCGGGTCGAGCAGCACGTTGGTCTTGTCATAACCTTCGCCCAATACCGCGAAGACGATGCCATTCCAGCCTTTGACGAAGTCGTCGCGGGCATAGCGTTTATGGCCCAGTACCGGGTCGCCGATGTACACCCAGTCCTTGTCGGCGCGCTGCATCACTACGAAGTGCTTGTAGCCGCGAATCTCCAGCAACACCACCACCGGGATCTTCACCGTGAGCAGGGTGTCTGCATTGATCCGGTAACCCCGGGCGCGCATGCCGATGCTTTCCAGGTAGCGCTTCATGTCCAACATCGAAAAGCCCTGGGTACGCACCAGGTCCTGATCGGCGTTGACCAGCATGCCCTTGATGATGTGGTCTTCATCCACATCCATCCAGTAGGCCTGGCGCAGGATGGTGGCCAGGGCGGCGGCACCGCAGCTGAAATCGGTTTTCTGTTCCACCAGGTTGGCGAACTTGCGTTCACGGATGCTCTCGACCTTCTTGAAGATCACGCCACCGCCGGGCATGGCAGCAATCGCCATTTGCCCCGCCCAAGTCGGGCCGGTGAGCAATAACAGGAGGGTGAGGGCGATGATCCGCATGATCGAATGGCCTGGTGGACACTGGAATAAAAAGGGGCCTTGTCGCCAAGGCCCCGTTGCATCAGAAACGTACGCCGGAGGAAATCACAGTGGTGTTGCCCTGCTGATTGCCCACGCCTGCAGCAATGTTGGCGCCCAGGTTGCCCGAAGAGCCATTAAGCGAGTTGTTGGCGCTGGCGTTGTTCACGACAGGCAGGTAAGTGTGGCTGCCCCATGGGCCAGACTGAGTGGCCACGGTATTGAGGAAGGTGTTGTCGACGCTGGTTTGAGTGGTGTTGCTCGAGGCAGCGGCGGCGGCACCACTGGCAGAAGCAATTGCCAGTTGGTTTTTCTGTTGGTTGAAGTTACCCGCGGCAACGCTCACACCCAGGTTGCCGGAGCTGCCGTTGGCCGAGTTGTTGAGCGAAGCGTTGTTGTGGGTAGCCACTTGCACCGAGACGTTGTTGTGGTTGTCTTGGGTAATGGTACCCAGGGCAAACACGGCATCTGCATCACCGGCCGCAATGGCGGTCTGGTTGTCTTGTTGGTTGCCATCACCGGCTGCGATGTTGGCCTGGGCGTTGCCGCTGCTGCCGTTCAACGAGTTGTTGGCCGACGCGTTGTTCTGGGTGCCCAGGTTGAGCACGCCATTGTGGTTGCTCGATTGCGCATCGGAAACGGCGGCTACTGCAGCGGTAGGCTGATGAGTAGGTGGGTTGGCATGTGCGGCGGCAGCCATGATTGCAGCGAGAGCGAAGGCCAGTGGTTTAAGAGCCATTGTAGTTTTCATGGTATTTCCCCTTGCTTCTAATTAGTTGGTTAAGTGTTGGTACGGTCCAGCTTCGAGCTCCAATGAATCATTGGATCTGTACGTTCAGGGCGTTAGCCATGCGGTTCCCCACCCCGGCACTCTGATTCACCTGTACCACTCCACGGCTGCCGGTGAAGGCCTGGTCGCTTGTGACGACCTGGCGGCTGCCAGTGGTAGAGGTGAACCCTGAGTTTGGTGACAGCGCCACGTTCTGTTGCGACATGACGCTGTCGTCGATGCTTTGCGGGCCAGCATTCACGCTGATCCGCACCGCATTGATCATCTGGTTGCTGGCCCCGGCCGACTGGTTGACGCCCAGTACACCGCTGCCATTGCTGAAAGAGCTGCCCTGGATCGCCACCCTGGCGTTCTGGGAGCGATCGGCCGGTGCGCCGCCGATGGTCTGGCTGAGGGCGCCGCCCGCCTGGGAGTTGCTGCCCGCCGAAATCGCGCGGCTGTTGAGCTGTTGTTGCTGATTGCCGGCCGCCTGGTTGATCGAGACGATGCCGTTGTATTGCTTGCCGGAGTTGTCGATCACTGCGCTGTTGTCAGCCATGGCCGCCGAGCAGCCCAGGAACGCCAGGAACAACCAGGAATGGTTCATCTCACTGGCCTCCCATCAGGCTGCCGATATTGTTCAAAGGCGCCATGCCGCGGGAGATTGAGCCATTGATCTGCCCCGAGAGGCTGGAGCCGCCACCATGGCCGGCCGCTGCGCCGCCACCGAGGCCTACGCCACCCCCGTTGTTGGTCAAGCCGGGAAGGTTGCCGCCGGGCAGGATGGCGCGAGTGATGCTGGAGCCGCTGCTGATGTTGGCGTAGTCGTTGTCGCTCAGCTCGCTGGTGGCCCGCAGGATCTGTGGAGAAGAATTGGCATTGACGGTGACCGGGTTGGGGTCGACGCCAGCGGTGCGGCCAGCCATGTGGCCCTGGACGGTGCGCTGAATCACGATCACACCGTCGCCTGCCGCGAGCACCGGGAGGCTCACGCTGGTACTCAGTACACAGCTGATCAGCAGAAGGCTCAACGAGCCTGGATTAAGTGTCTTCACGACGGCATTCCTTATTCTTGGCGCTGACCCTAAACAGCGCTGTCAGGAAGAGAGCAGGAGCTGTGCCGCTTTTGAATTTGTGATGACATTCATGGGGTTATGAGCGCGGGGGAAAGAATGCGCAGTGGATGTGTTTCAACTGTGAGACAGCGGGCCCTTGTCCAGCCCGCCTGGCAGGTGTCTCAGGGATGAAACACTGCGCGCCGTAAACCCGGCACTCCGCAGCCGGCTGTCAGCTCAGCCGGTGCAAGTGTTTCAAAAATGGACGATTTGACGCAGGCAGCATCCGGGAGGAGGGCGCAGGCCCATGACCCTGGCTCAGCTCTTTGGGGTTTTGCGCGGAATCGAATTGAGTACAGGGTTGCCGTCCTGGTTCTGGGTCAGGTAGACCGGCAGGACCTTGGGCAGGGAGGGGACGAGGTTGGACACCTCGTTGATGTTGTAGATGCCACCAATGCGGATCGCGCCGGTGCCGGCGTCGGCCAGCATCACCGGTTTGCTCAGGTAGCGGTTGATCAACGGCAACGCGTCGGCCAGGGCCAGGTTGTCGAGGATCAGCTTGCCTTCACGCCAGGCCAGGGCCGTGTCGCCCGGGGCAATTGGCTGGGCCTGGGGGCTGGCATCGCCACGGTTGTAGCTGGCCTGCATCCCGGGTGACAGGCGCAGGCCGCTGTGGGCGTCGTCGCTGCTCACCAGCACCGAGCCTTGCAGCAGCATGACCCGCACATGGTCTTCGTATTTCCAGACATTGAACTGAGTGCCGGTCACCCGAACCTGGCCGTCACCGGCGTGGACGATAAACGGATGCTGCGCGTCATGGCTGACCTTGAAAAACGCCTCGCCTTTTTTCAGGGTAACCCGGCGCTGATCCTTGAAATTGCTGTAGACCAATTCGGTGCCCAGGTTCAGTTCAACCTGGCTGCCGTCGTCAAGGGTGACCAGGCGCAAGCTGTTTTCAGCTTCGTAATGGTTGTACGAGCTGGGCAGCCAGCCCGCTTCCCAGCCGGTAAAGGCCGCCAGTGGCAAGGCCACCAGGCATATCGCCGCCGCTACCGCGTAGTTCCTCAAACGGCTGCGAGGTTGTCGTCGCGCCATGACGGGGGCCGGCTCGCTGCGGGGCAAGTGATCGGCGACGTCCCAGATTTCCAGCATCGCGGCGTATTCGAAGGCATGCAGTGGATGCGCATCGTGCCACTGCTCGAAGGCGTGACGCTCCGCCGTCGTGCAATCGCCAGCGTGCAGACGCATGCACCAGTGCGCAGCGGCATCGGTGATGGCGTCATATTCGGCTTCTGATAGGGACTTATCTGTCATTAACTCATCCTGATTTCCGACATTCTAACCTCCACAGCAGGACGGCGAGAACAGCCATCATGGCGAATGCACATCAATTGGAACTAATTCTCGTCTGCAGGGCCCTAAAAAATTCAGGACCGGTAACACTCATTCCCTAATGGAGCACGAAAATGCTTAAGAAAACCTTAGCCGCCGTTGTCGCAACCACCGCCTTGCTCAGTGCTGGAGCCGCCCTGGCGGACAAACCGGGCGCAGGCTGGATCACCATCGAAAAAGCCATCGAGACCGCCAAGACCAAGGCTGGTTACGTCCAGATCTACAAGATCGAAGCCGATAACGATGGCTATTGGGAAGGTGAGGGGCGCAAGGCCGATGGCGTGGTCTATGAGTTCCGCATCGATGGTGAGTCGGGCAATGTGTTGCGCGATCAGAAAGACTGAATGAACTGACGGGTGCGGGCGTTCGGTCCGCACCCTGTCTGTTACGGTGTGGCTTCGGCAATCGAAGGCACGGGGTCCAACTGGCGCCCCAGGGTGGTGATCAGCAAGGTCAGTGAGTCGGCGTTATCCATCTGTGTGTTGAACCGCCGCGTCAGGTTGGTTTTGAAAATTCCCCGCGCATTGCTCAAGTCCACGCCTCCGGTCGTGGCAAGAATCTGCTGCCTGATGTAGTCATCTTCCGGGTCGGTCCCCAAGTCGAATCCGGTAGGCCCCCACGCGTCCGTTGATTTGAACAATTGCCCAACAGGCGTGTTGATCGAGTACGCATTCTCCTGCACGTTGCGCAGCCAGTCCTGAAGAACGCGACCGGCTTGGGTCTGTACTTCAATCAGGTCGGAAAAAGGTGATGTGGAATTGAGGTACGCGACGTCGGCGGTATTGCTCACGATATGAGTCAACTCATGAATCAAGGTGGCCGCGCGGGCATGGGCTCTTTGGTCGAAGTGATTGATCAGGCGCCCTTCGAAATCGGCCGTAGGGGGGTTGAAGAAGTTTTCAGTGAGGTAGATGCGTCGATCCGGGTCGCCGTCGATGGTAAACGCCCAATGCCGTTCGGGTTCGGCAATATGCGCACCGGAGACGAAACGCCGGGAATTGAGCGAGTAGAGTGCCGGCTCCAGCGCCTCATCGAGAATGTCGGTCACCGTGTCCATGAGCTTTTGCGCGAGGGTTGGCGGAAATTTGGCCGGGCCGGTGTCGGCGTCTATCGGGATGCCAAAGAAGCGGTTGATGAAGCGATGCACCCGGGTCACGGGCGGATACTGGTGGTCGAGCAGCTTCAGGTTCTGCTGGCAGTTGTGCAGGTAGAAGGTTGCCAGGTCCAGTGCTTCGACGATCGCCTGGGCCCTGGAGGGCGACACACGCCGAATCTCGGCGAGGCCGCGGGCCTCGACGTTCATCACCTGGTCCACGGCTGTCCGCACCTCACGGCGGTCCATCATTGCACTCCATCCGGGGCCGTGGCGGCGAACCGATGCGCCCGGGTCCAGGGTCCATTTGCGGTTGGCATCCAGGCGTACAAACGGTCCTTTGGACCGTGCACTGAAAAGCCGCCAATGGCCTTCGACCTGCCTGGCGCGGTAGACCTTGCCTGCGCACGGCAGGTAATGCCGGTTGTCCGTCGCTGTGTAGACGCCCGTGTTGCCTGCCGTCAGGCCCTCCAGGCTGATGTCGCAGGCTTCGTACGCTTGCAGCCGGGTTCGGGCCCGGGCGGTGACGTCGATGTCGTGCCAGGCACTGGCCGTTTGCGTCGGCGCGGGTTGCGCGGGGGCGGTGCCTGGTGTCGAGGGTTCATCCATCAATGCGCGGATCGAAGCCATTTGCGCGACACCGCCGATGAAGGTTTGCAGCGCCTCGCGCCAGCGGTGTTGCTGCAAGTCTTCGGCAGAGGCCTGGAACAGTTTGTAGCTTTGCCAGATCACCAGCGGCACCATCAGTTTGCCCGGCAGCAACGCCTGCGCGTGCTGCAGTCCGCTGCTGAACAAGGCTTTGAGGGTGTCCCAGGCTGACCGGCCGTTGGCCTGGGATTGCTGTTCAAACAGGTTCGAGATCAATCCGATGTTGTCGCGGTACAACTGCTTGAGCGCGTGGCCCTTGATCGGATTGGCCCCCAGGGTGATTTCCGAAGTTCCCCCGACCGTGCTGGCCCAGAGGTGTCTATACGTGGCTTGCTCAGCCTCTGGCAGGCGACCGATCACCCAGTCCTGCAAGGGGCCGGGCAGGTTGAGCCGGCGAATCAAATCGGCTTCGTTGTCGAACTCCTGGAACGCCTGTTGCGGCCCATAGGGCGCATACATCACCAGCGGAGTGCTTTCGACGGCACTGATCAAGTAGACCCCAAGGGCCTTGATGGACCGGGCCCCCGCCGTGGCGATCAACTCCAGCGGACGCACTGTCGAGGTCGCGCCCTCGACCGCTGCGCGGGCGAGCGCGTCCGGCATGTCGAGGACCTGTTCGACCAGGCTCAGGCCCGCGGGTGATAACAGTTCCTGCAGCCTCAGCGCGTGGGCATTTTGCAACAGTTGCCAGGGCAGTTGCCGAATAAACCGGCGCTCCCGCACGTCTGCGCCCGGCTTGCCCGGGGTGAGTTTTTCGACCAGGCAAGCCTGGTGGTCCTGCTTGAGGGGCAGGCGCGCGAGGATCTGGCGCACCACAGCAGGTGTCAGGCCGGCGGCTGTGGACTCGACATCGAATGCAGCAGCTTGCTGGCTGACGTGATTGAGGGCGTAGTCCACCAGGTTCTGCCGCTGGCCGGCCAATACCAGCTTGGGCAGGATGTAGACGTCTTGCGGGCGCACGTCATAGGGCTGCAACAAGTCGATGAGCTTGCTGCCGATATACGCTGGCAGCGGCAGGAAATCGTCAAGGTAGTCCTTGTCGTCCGTGAGGCTGTGGCGGTATTGCTCAAGGATTTCGACATGGCGACGCTGTTGGCTGACAGACGCCATCCCCAGCCAGGCGGGCAGTGATTGTTGTGCCATGAAGGTCTGGGCGATTTGTGAGGCATGGCCCAGGTCGTTGGCCGGCAAGGCCTTTTCCAGCCCCCCGAGACGCTTCAGCAAGGCGTCCCCTGAGAGCGTCAGGGTGAGGCAGTGAGCCCGTTGTGCCCTGTAATGATCAATCCAGGACTGCTGGCAGTGCTGTGCGACCGCGCCGTTGATCAGCATGAACTGACCGAGTGCGCAGGCCTGGTGCGGTTTGAGATAGCGCGGGTCGAGATTGGCCAGTAGCTGCCTGCGAAGGTCCGGCGCGGCCAGTCGTCGTTGCAGTTCTGTCTGCAATTGGCTGACGTTGGCGAAACTCTCCAGGCCGCGCGCCGGCGTCCACAGCACGGCCCGGCCTGAGTGGGACGGGGCCAGGCCACCGCGTTCGGTGAGCATCAAGCAATGCGCCAGGGGCACCCGTTGCGTCAGGCCCTCGGGTTCGACGGTCAACGCATAGGCATCCGGGATGAATCCACCCAGGCCCTGGCGCCGGCGGCGATCAGGGTGTTGAAGATCAAACACCGTCTGCGCGATCGCCTCATCACGCGCGTCCAGGCTGTTGTTGAGGCGCCTGAGCCTGGCTTCGCCCTGGATCGCCACCGCCATGGCATGGGCCATCGGCGCCTTGAGCTGTTCCAGGTATTCGCGGGGAATATCGGCAATGTTGGAGTGATGAAACTTGACCAGTGCGGCATCGAGCACTGCGTTGGCTTGCGCTATGTCCAGGCCGCCCAGCGGTGTGACAGCCCCATCGACCTGGCTGGCGTAAAGGCCATAGTGCGGCGTTTGCGGAATCGGCCCGCGCTTGTGTATCAGGCGCGCAAGAAAGTAACTGCGCAGGCTCTGGCTTTCCAGGGGCGCAGTGGCGGGTGTCGCGCTTGCGCTGGCGGCGTAGCGATTGACGTAGATCTTGCCGGGATCGTGGCCAGCCAAGCCGCGGCGGTTGAACTCGGCGGTGAGCGCCTGATTGACGGTGTTGGCCAATGTGGGTTGCGCTCGCACCTGGGTTGCCAGCGTGTCCTGGATATCGGTCATCTGCTTTTGCAGCAGGGCGGCACGTTCGGCGGCCAGCGACACCGGGCGAGTCGGGTCGGCCAGTACCGAATGAGGCGTCCAGCGTCCCGCGGTATCCAGGCCCGGGAGGTGGCTGTCGATCATGTACCGCACATCCAGCGCGTAGTCGAGCAAGGCGGAGGGGTCAATGCCGGCGCGGGTGCGTCGGTACAGGTCGATTGCGTAGCGTAGGTTCTGTTGCTGCTTGCCGATGATGGTTTCGAGCACCTGCTCAAACAGATTGCCGGCGATAGGAATGCCGGAAAACTGCGGCGTCTTGAACCCTACAAACAGCGCCCGCTCCTCCAGGGACATCAGGTTGTAGAGGTCGTCTTCATAGCCTGGTGCCTTGACCATGGCCTTGAGGGTGTCCATCAGATCGTCGTAGGTCCCGAGCACCTGCAGGCCCTTCTCGGGGGTG
Organism: Pseudomonas sp. SDO5522_S412; assembly: GCF_054071215.1. NCBI lineage: Bacteria > Pseudomonadati > Pseudomonadota > Gammaproteobacteria > Pseudomonadales > Pseudomonadaceae > Pseudomonas > Pseudomonas sp. SDO5522_S412. The sequence goes on from NZ_JBSVWQ010000054.1 coordinate 25,285, forward strand.
TAGAGAAAGGTCTGCGAATTGCCGATCATGAAGGTGCTGGCCAGCTCGACGGCGTTGCTCGGCTGCTCCCAGATCTGTACGTTCTCGACGCGCAGCGTCTGGCTGTTCGGGGGGGCCTCGTTACCCCGGGAAGAGTACAGCGCTGCCAATGCCCGGCTTTGCTCCGGACTGATGATGGATTGCTGGCGCTTGAACAGCAGATCCAGTTGCGCATTGGCGGCCATGGCCCGGGCGAACCAGGCCCGACGCGACACGCCCGGTGCGATCTCGCTGTTCCAGAACGTCTCCAGTGCACTGTGCAGGAACGGGATCAGTTGGCCGGCTGCTTGTTTGATCGCGGTTTCCCAACGCTGCGTGTCGCGGGCCTTGGCGTCGGCAGGCCGCTTGGGGTGGAAAAACTCCCGGGTTTGCCCGGCGGGCCAGGCTTGTTCACGGTAGTACAACAGCACCGCGTCATTGAGTTGCAGCGAGTCGATCCAGCGAGGCACCGTGTACCCAACGGGCTGTATGGTGAAAAAACTCACGTGGGCTTCGCCGGGGCTGAGCCCGGGGAACAGTGGGCGGCAGACGCTTTCGAGCAGTTTTGAAAGCAGGGCGCCGAGGGCGGGCAACTGTTTCAACGCCGCCAGCAGCGCCTGGCGATTATTCTCCTGATAGCGCCTGAGGGTTTTTTCCTGTTCACCCAATACGTCGTCGAGCATGGCCTCCGGTGTCAGCACCAGTCGGTTGTCGAGTAGCGGCGATGGTTGTTGCTGCAAGGGCAGGAAGTACAGCAGTTGCGTGGCGCTGTCCGGGGTTTTCAAGCGCTCGGTCAGTGCTGTCAGCAAGTGGGCGGGGCTGTCGAATTTTTCCAGGCCGCCGTACGGGGTGTAGAGCCAGGCATGTGGGTAGGCGCTGGTTGAACTCATCATGAAGCTGCCGGCCAGTTCGACGGCATTGGCAGTGCTTTTATTCAACCAGATGCGCTGCGCGATCATTGGCGGCGACTGTTGGCGACGGCCTGCATCGCTGGCAAAAAACACCTTGCCGAGAAACTCGATGTCCCTGCTGTCGATGTTCAGCTGGCGCTCACGGTCCAGCGCCCTCCAGCCCACGCGCATGGCTTCGGGGAAAAAATACGGGAGAGGGGTGTGGCTCATCATCCTGATCCTTGAAGAGTTGCGTGCCTGCAACCTATCCAGGCCTGGCGCCACGAGGGGCTAGATATGTCTGGCGCTCCCTGTCGACAGCCATGGGGCAAACCCTGTCTAATCGACGGACCGATTCTTGTACGCTGTTGCCCATTCCAATAATTAAACGGGAGCTTCAGATGTCTGCATCGCCTTTGGATGTCGAGTCTTCATCAGAGCGACTCAGTTATGCGCAATTGACCGACCTGCTGCGCCAGGTGTTTGTCCGCCACGGTACGTCGGCCGATGTGGCCCAGGTGCTGGCCGAGAACTGCGCCAGCGCCGAGCGCGACGGTGCCCACAGCCACGGTGTATTCCGTATCCCCGGTTACGTCTCGACCCTGGCCAGTGGCTGGGTCAACGGCAAGGCGGTGCCGGTGGTCGAGGATGTGGCCAGCGGGTTTGTGCGGGTGGATGCGGCTAACGGCTTCGCCCAGCCCGCACTGCAAGCCGCCCGTGCGCTGTTGGTGGAAAAGGCCCGCAGTGCCGGGATTGCCTTGCTGGCGATCCATAATTCCCACCACTTCGCGGCGCTTTGGCCGGATGTCGAGCCTTTTGCTGAAGAAGGCCTGGTGGCCTTGAGCGTGGTCAACAGCATGACCTGCGTGGTGCCCCACGGCGCCGACCGCCCGCTGTTCGGCACCAACCCCATTGCCTTCGCCGCGCCCCGCGCCGATGGCCTGCCGATCGTGTTTGACCTGGCCACCAGCGCCATCGCCCATGGCGACGTGCAGATTGCCGCGCGCAAGGGCGAACGCCTGCCACCCGGCATGGGCGTGGACAGCCTCGGCCAACCGACCCAGGACCCCAAGGCGATCCTCGAAGGCGGCGCGCTGCTGCCGTTTGGCGGGCACAAGGGATCGGCCCTGTCGATGATGGTCGAGCTGCTGGCCGCGGCCCTCACGGGCGGTAACTTCTCGTTTGAGTTCAACTGGTCCGATCACCCCGGCGCCCGCACCCCATGGACCGGCCAACTGCTGATCGTGATCGACCCGAGCAAGACCGCCGGGCAGAGCTTCGCCGAGCGCAGCCAGGAGCTGGTGCGACAGATGCATGCGGCAGGGTTGCGGCGTTTACCGGGGGATCGGCGCCATCGCACACGGGCGAAGTCGCAGGCAGGCGGAATTGAGATCGAAACGCAGGAATTGAGTCGGTTGCGGGTGTTGGCACAGGCCTGAAGCGAGCTGCGCCCGGGGAGGGCGCAGCCGTTGCATCAGATCAGTTGCGGCGGCCCAGCAACAGGCCGACTACCAGGCCAAACCCGGCGGAAATCGCCACGGTCTGCCATGGGTGGCCACCGATATAGGTTTCGGTGGCATCCACCACCGGCTTGCTGCGCTCGCGCACATTGGACACCGAGTCCAGCGCCTGCTTGAGCTTGATGGCGACCTGTTCACGCAGGGTTTCACCTTCTTCTCCCACCAGTGACGCGCTGCTTTTGAGCAGCTTGTCCGATTCTTCGATCAGTGCGGTCAGTTCACTGAAGGCTTGGTCCTTGATTTGGTCTTCGACGGCTTGGGCGGCAGATTTGCGAGCCATTGGGTTAACTCCTTGCGGGTGAATGTGGCAATGAATGCGCTTGATGAAGAATGGAGTGTTTGAAGCGGGCAAAAGTTGCAGTTTTTTTCCTGTGGTCAGCTTAGGAGAAATCCAGGCCAGGAAATTTCAACCTACAGTGTAAGATGTCACCTATTTGTGCAGCAGGTAATTCAACATGAGCTTCAATCTGGCCAACAAGCCCCTCGCCGAGCGCGCCGCGCTGGAAGATGAAAAGTCCCGTCTCTACGACCTCTGGCAAAGCAACCTGGGTAAGGCCAAGGGTGAGGCCGCCCGCCTGTTTGGCGAACGCGCCAAGCGCAAGGGCAAATGGGCCGAATGGGTGCGTGCAGAACTGGACGGCATGTCACCGCCGGAGTTCTCGAACATGGTGCGCAGTGAAGTCAATCGCCTGATGGCGGCGAAGTAAAACAAGCCTCGATTGCCTCGCGCACCTTGAGCAGCAACGGATCCAGTTGCGCCTGGGTGCGCCAGCCCAGCTCCACCGGGTAACGCGGCAGCGCCAGCGGGCAAGGCAGCTCCCTCAGTCCGGTCATCTGCGCGATGGCCTGGGCCGCATGGCCGGGGATGGTCGCCACCGCCTGGCTGCCCTTGAGCAGGAACGGCAGCGCCGCGAAGTGCGTGGTCGAGGCACCTACGTGGCGGCTCAGCCCCTGCGCGGCCAGGCCCTCGTCGGTGATCCCGATAAACCCGCCGGATGACACCAGCACATGCTCGCGCCTGACGAACTCGTCGAGGTCGATGGCCTGTTGTCCCGGCGCCAGGCTGTCGGGGTCCACCAGGCACGCGTAATGGCCTTCCCCCAATACCTGCCGGCTCAACCGGCGCTCTGCAAACCCGCCGGCGGTGATTGCCAGGTCCAGGCTGCGGTCGAGCAGGGCGTCGGCAACGATCTGGCTGTGGGTCTGGCGGAACATCAACCGCAGCTTTGGCGCACGCCGGGCAATCTCTTCAATCAGCCGCCGGCCGTAGGCGATTTCGAAATCATCCGATAACCCCACCACCACCGAACGGCCCTGATAGTGATTGCCCAGGGGATCCACCATCGCCAGGCTCTGGCGGCAGCGATCCAGCGCTTCGCTGATCACCGGCTTCAACTGATTGGCCCGCAAGGTGGGCGCCAGGCCCCGGCCGGTACGCACGAACAACTGATCGCCGTACACATCGCGCAAGCGGCGCAGGGCTGCACTGATCGCCGACTGCGTGACGCCAAGACGCAGGGCGGCACGGCTGGCACTGGATTCGTCGTGCAGGGCCTCGAAGGTTTTCAGCAGGTTGAGATCGACGTTGGCGATATTCATCAGGCTCATATCATGTGACTGGATATGCCCTGAATATATAACGTCCCGCCAGGTGCTACACCAGGCGCAATGTTCTCTTTGCCACCACGAGCGCGCCAATGCTGAGGGCAGCCGCCGCTATCAGGTAAAAGCTCGGCGCCAGCTGCGAGCCGGTCAGCGCGATCAACCCGGTTGCAATCACCGGTGCAAAGCCACCGAATATCGTCACGGCCAGGTTGTAGCTGAGTGACATGCCGGTCACCCGGGTGCGTACGGGAAATACATCGGCCATAAGTGATGCCAGTGGGGCGAAGTAGACGGCCTTGATCAACGCCATCATCGACACCACCAGCAACAACGAGGTGGCGCTCGGTACTCTGTTGAGCCAGGCGAATGCCGGAAAGATTACGAGGATGTAGATGCTCGAGGCCCACAACATGATTTTGATCCGGCTGACATAACCGGTGATGAACCCTACAACCGGCGTCACCACGGTCAGGATGATCCCGCCCGTCAGCGTGGCCAGGAAGCCTGTGGACTGGGGAATGTCCAAGGTGGTCGAGGCATAAGACGGCATGTACTTGATCATGAAGTTGGACGCCGTCGACACGATCAGCACGCCCATCGCCACCAGCAACAAGGTCTTCTGCGAGAGCAGCACTTCCCGCAACGGCCGTGAGCCCGGCTGGCTTTCCTTGAAATCGGGCGACTCATCCACCGTGCGGCGGATGTACAGGCCCACCGGGGCGAGGATCAGCCCGAAGAAAAACGGCACGCGCCAACCCCAGTCGAACATCTGTTGATCATTCAGGCTGATGGTCAGGAAGTAGCCGAACAATGAGGCGATGACCACGCCAAAGCCTTGGCTTGCAAACTGCAGGCTCGCGACAAAGTTACGGGTCTTCTGCGGTGCATGCTCCATCATGAACGCGGTGGAGCTGCCGAACTCACCACCGGCGGAGAAACCCTGGAGCAGGCGGGCGAACAGAATACCGATCGGCGCAATAATCCCGATAGTTGCATAGCTGGGCATCACGGCAATCATCGCCGTCCCTATCAGCATCAGCATGATGGACAGCGTCAACGCCTTCTTGCGTCCCTGCCGGTCGGCATAGGAACCGAGCACGGCAGCGCCCAGCGGCCGGATAAGAAATGAAAGGCCGAAGGTCGCGAAGGCCAGGAACAGCGACACGGCCGGGTCGGCGGCCGGGAAAAATACCTTGCTGATGGTCAGCGCAAAATAGGCGTACACCGACAGGTCGAACCATTCAAGCGTATTACCGATCAAGGCCGCGCCAATGGGTTTCCAGAGGGGCGTGGCCTTTGCGATCGTGGGTGAAACGGTGGGGGACGATAACGCTGTCATTCTTGACGCTCCTGATTTTATAAGGGGGTGAGCGGCAGATAAAAAGGGTCGGCGGACCCCGATTTTTTATTGTGGTTTGAAGGGGGCGAGGTGACCCAGGTCCCAGAACAGCGAGGTCATGATTTGCAGCCCTTCGAGGACTACCGAGCCCAACAGATGCTCATCCGGAGCATGTTGTGAACACCCGGGGTAGGAGTGCGGTATCCACAAGGTGGGCAAACCCAATATGTCCGCGAAAATATCGTTGGGCAGGGTGCCTGCAAGGTTCGGTAACACGGCAACGGGCCGGTGGGTGGCATCGGCGATCGACTGTTTGGCGAAGCGTACCCAAGGGTTGTCAGGGTCCAGGCGACTGGCCGGTGTGCAACGGTCAATCACGATATCGACCTGTTGAAACCCCTCCGCATCCAGGTGTTGGCGCAGCAGCTTTTGCAGATTCTGCCAGTCAGTGCCGACCACAAATCGCAACTGGCAATGCGCGGTGGCGCGGGGTGGAATGGCGTTGACCGGTTTGGTCGGATTGCCTGCGATAAACGCAAGGATCTCCACCGTGTTCCAGCCGAAGAGTCGTTCACCCAGGGTCAGGCCAGGCTCGCCCCAATCAACATCCAGTTCCCGTCCCAGAGAGCGCGGATGGATGTCCAAGTCGCGGATGGCTTCGCGTACGGAGTCGGGTATGGCGTCAGGCACCAGCGTTCGGCAGCGAATACGACCGTCCTTGTCCACCAGGCTGGCTAGCGCATTGGCCAATACTACGGCGGGGTTGGACATCACACCGCCCCAGTTACCGGAGTGAAGGCCCTTGTCGCGTGCGTTGACTTCCAGGGAAAACAACGCGGAACCTCTGGAACCGAGGAATATTGTCGGGCGACTGTCGTTCAAGCGCGGCCCGTCGGAGGCGATGAACACATCGGCTTGCAACAGCTCCCGGTGCAGAGTGCAAATCTCCCGCAGCCCGGGAGAACCGCATTCTTCGCCGGTTTCGAACAGCACTTTGACGTTAAAGCCCAAGCGCCCCTCACGTTGCTTGATGACGTGCTCGAGGGCAGTCAGGTTGACGCTGTGCTGGCCCTTGTTGTCCGCGGTGCCTCGGCCATACCAACGATCACCTTCCACGCTCAACGCCCAAGGGCTGAGGCCCTCGCGCCATTGCTCGTCATACCCGAGCACTACGTCGCCATGTCCATACGTTAATACCGTGGGCAAATCAGCCCCTTCGTGGCGTGAGGCGAACAGCAACGGCCCGGCGCTCGACGGGTTATCGAGCATCTGGCATTCAAAACCCATTGCGATCAGCGCTGGTTGTATTTCCTGTTGCAGGTAGCGCGTCAGTTCGTGCGCCTGGCCGGGGTTCTGGCTTTCGCTGCGAATGGCGATCCTGCGACGCAGATCGGCTTCAAAATGGCCTTCGGCCAGGTACTGGCGAACATTCGCGAGCGCTTGTTGCTTGGACATGACAGTTCCGGTGCGGGCTGAGGTTCAATCCAATATAGAAGTCATGCATCGGTGTGTATATTGCTGTTTTTTGACGTTTGCCTTCTAATAAATAGATCCCTGGGTAAAGGAATCAAACTGTGGATTATCGTTATTTCCTGGCCGTATTCGATACAGGATCACTGGCTGCTGCCGGCGAACGCTTGCACATCGCGCCCAGTGCGGTCAGTCGCCAGATCTCCCTGTTGGAAGAAACCATCGGGGTTCCATTGTTCGAGCGCCGGCCAAGGGGCATGCAGCCCACAGCGGCCGGCAATGCCTTGGCCGATCACGCACGGCGTGCCTTGCTGGAGGAGCAAAGCCTGCTCTCGGAGCTACGGGCGGGCGATTATCCGGGCGCGAAAGTGGTTCGGCTGGTGTCCACCGAGGGGCTGTCCCGTTATTTCCTGCCTCAGGTGCTGATCCGGCATTATCAGCAAAATCCCGTTTTCCAGTATGTGCTGGAAGTGATGTCGCCTCACGAATGCGCGGATAAAGTGAGACGCGGCGAAGCCGATGTGGGGTTGGTGTTCAGTACCGAGCCGGTCGAAGGGGTTGAAGTGCGGCATTCCAGTCGCTCGTCGATCCGCGCGGTGATGCGGGTGGGGCATCCACTGGCGGCGGTCGGGCAACTGTCCCTTCGATCGCTGTCCGCTTACCCGTTGGCGCTGACGCCAAAAGGCTCCACCCAGCGGCAATTGTTCGACCTGGTTTGCCAGATGGAAGGGCTGACGTTCAATCACGTAATGACCTGCAATTATTCGGGCGCCATCCATGAATTCGTTCGCAACACGGACACCATCGCGTTTGGTGGGGCGATCAGTCATCGGGCGAATGGGAGCGACGAGCTGACCTCGGTTGCGCTGTCGGACCCGCAGTTTTCAGACCGGGCGATTCAAGTCCTGACCATGCCCAAGCGTGCTTTGCCGGTGGCGCTGGAGCGGTTTATCGAGAGTCTTGTCGGATTCCTGAAGGACGCTGACTGATGGATGATGATATTCATATGGCTCATATCAGTTAGCAGCGAAGCGGGCTTTATTCATGATTGCCGCTGGCCGGAGAATGGGCAACCCCCATTGATACGGAGTGATCGTGATGCCTGTTTCTACTGTGGCTGCGCTGCAAATTGGTTCCTTGCCGGGTGGCAAGGCTGAGACCCTGGAACAGATCCTGTCCTACGAGGACGAAATCCTGCGCAGCGGTGCGCAACTGGTGGTGATGCCGGAAGCGTTGCTCGGGGGTTATCCCAAAGGTGAAGGCTTCGGCACCCAGCTGGGGTATCGCCTGCCTGAAGGGCGCGAGGCCTTTGCGCGGTATTTTGCCAATGCGATTGATGTGCCGGGTGTGGAGACCGAAGCGCTGGCCGGCTTGTCGGCGCGCACCGGGGCGAGCCTGGTGTTGGGCGTGATCGAGCGCAGTGGCAGCACGTTGTATTGCACGGTGCTGTATTTCGAGCCGGTGGGCGGGTTGGTGGCCAGGCATCGCAAATTGATGCCTACCGGCACTGAGCGGCTGATCTGGGGCAAGGGTGATGGTTCGACGTTGCCGGTGGTTGATGCCGCGGTAGGGCGCATCGGCGGCGCCGTGTGCTGGGAGAACATGATGCCGTTGTTGCGCACCGCGATGTACGCCAAGGGTGTTGAAGTGTGGTGCGCGCCGACGGTGGATGAGCGGGAAATGTGGCAGGTGAGCATGCGGCATATTGCCCATGAGGGGCGGTGTTTTGTGGTGAGTGCGTGTCAGGTGCAGGCGTCACCCCAGGCGTTGGGCGTGGAGGTGGCGAACTGGCCGGTGGATCGGCCTCTGATCGCGGGGGGCAGTGTGATTGTCGGGCCCATGGGGGACGTTCTTGCCGGGCCATTGCTCGGTGGGGCGGGGTTGCTGGTGGCGCGGATTGATACGGATGATTTGGTGCGGGCGCGGTATGACTATGATGTGGTTGGGCATTATGCCCGGCCGGATATTTTCGAATTGATCGTGGATGAGCGGGTTAGGGCGGGGGTTCGGTTTATTGTTGACTGAGTACATATCCGTTTCTTCGGTAACGGCGGCTTATGGTTCCGCTCTTACAGCGGCTCACTTTGGAAAAGCCCCAAAGTAAGCAAAGGGCTCTGCCCCGCCTGTCGGCACCTCGCCTAGGCTCGGTGTTCCCTCACTCCGGCATTGCTCCGCGGGCCGCCGCGACGGGCCATCCATGGCCCGGCGCGGCTAAACCGGCGTC
>NZ_JBSVWQ010000055.1:0-33774 GCF_054071215.1 Pseudomonas sp. SDO5522_S412
CACATTCGACTGCATTCCAAAGGTGGAACTCGGTCGAATGTGAGAGCGGGCTTGCTCGCGAAGGGGTCGGCGCGGTGTTAAGCCTTACTTCTCAGGCATCGGCATCGGAAACGGCATGACATTGCTCATGCCCCGGGCCTCGCTGATTTTCGGCGTGCCCAGGCGCTCGACTTCGTCGATGCGCACGATCGAATGCATCGGCACAAAACTGCGCACCACGCCTTCGAACTGAGCCTTGAGTTTTTCCTCGCCCGGGTCGACGACCAGCTGCGTGCGCTCGCCAAAGACGAACTCTTCCACTTCCAGGAAGCCCCACAGATCACTTTGATAGATCTGCTTGGCGTACATTTCGAACACCTGGCCCTGGTTAAGGAAAATCACCTTGTAGATTGGAGCTTCACGTTTGGTCATGGTGGGCGGGTAACACATCGGGGGATATAAAAGAGGGCGCGAACTATAGCATGGCGTCCGATGCACAGTGCTAGGAACCTATCGGCATGCCCCCTATAATGCGCGGTTCTTTACCACCAGTTGACGATCCCCATGGCCAAGAAGCTTTACATCGAAACCCACGGTTGCCAGATGAACGAGTACGACAGCTCGCGCATGGTCGATCTGCTGGGTGAACATCAGGCCCTGGAAGTCACCGCTCGCGCTGAAGACGCCGATGTGATCCTGCTCAATACGTGCTCGATCCGCGAGCGGGCCCAGGACCGGGTCTACTCGCAGCTGGGCCGCTGGCGTGAACTGAAACTGGCCAACCCGGACATGGTGATCGCCGTCGGTGGTTGCGTGGCCAGCCAGGAAGGCGCCGCCATTCGCGACCGCGCACCGTACGTCGACGTGGTCTTCGGCCCGCAGACCCTGCACCGCCTGCCGGAAATGATCGACGCCGCGCGCATCACCAAGCTGCCGCAAGTCGACGTCTCGTTCCCGGAAATCGAAAAATTCGACCATTTGCCCGAGCCGCGCATCGACGGCCCAAGCGCTTATGTGTCGGTAATGGAAGGCTGCAGCAAGTACTGCACCTTCTGCGTGGTGCCATACACCCGCGGCGAAGAAGTCAGCCGCCCGTTCGACGACGTGCTGGCAGAGATCATTCACTTGGCCGAGAACGGCGTGCGTGAAGTGACCCTGCTGGGACAAAACGTCAACGGCTACCGTGGCCAGACCCACGACGGACGCCTGGCGGACCTCGCGGAGTTGATCCGCGTAGTGGCCGCCGTCGACGGGATCGAGCGGATTCGCTATACCACTTCGCACCCGCTGGAGTTCTCCGACAGCCTGATCCAGGCCCACGCCGAAGTGCCGGAGCTGGTCAAGCACCTGCACTTGCCGGTGCAATCGGGCTCGGACCGCATTCTCTCGGCGATGAAGCGCAACCACACCGCCCTGGAATACAAATCCAAATTGCGCAAATTGCGTGCGGCGGTGCCGGGGATCTGCATCAGCTCGGACTTTATCGTCGGCTTCCCGGGCGAGACCGAGAAAGACTTCCAGCAGACCATGAAGTTGATTGAAGACGTCGGCTTCGACTTCTCCTACTCCTTCGTCTACAGCCAGCGCCCGGGCACCCCCGCGGCAGACCTGCTCGACGAAACCCCGGAAGCGTTGAAGAAGGAGCGTTTGAACGCCCTGCAACATCGCCTCAACCAACAGGGTTTCGAGATCAGCCGACAGATGGTGGGCTCGACCCAGCGCATCCTGGTGACCGACTACTCGAAAAAAGACCCTGGCGAATTGCAGGGCCGGACCGAGAACAACCGGATCGTCAACTTCCGCTGTGATAATCCGACGCTGATCGGGCAGTTCGCCGACGTGCACATCGACGCGGCACAACCGCACTCGCTGCGCGGTTCGCTGGTGTAACAATAATTCGACCACCGGGAACCAATGTGGGAGCGGGCTTGCTCGCGAAGGCGGTGTATCAGGCAACGAACAGGCTGACTGCCCCATCGCATTCGCGAGCAAGCCCGCTCCCACATTAGAACGGTGCCAGCTTCGGGATATATAAGTGCTTTCGCACGCAGCCTGCTGGCGTTATCCTTGATTTCATCTTAATTGCCCCAGGGCGGCTAAAAACGACCTTGAACGCACCCATAGAACCACATCGTTTCCTCCTCGAGCCCTTTGAGGCTCGCCGTTTCGCCAATCTGTGCGGACAGTTCGACGAGCACCTGCGCCTGATCGAACAACGCCTGAGCATCGAGATCCGCAACCGCGGCAATCAATTCGAGCTGATTGGTGAACCCCAGCACACCACCTCGGCAGAAAACCTTCTGCGCCGCCTCTACCGGGAAACCAAAGGTAGCGAGCTGTCGCCGGAAACGGTGCACCTGTACCTGCAGGAATCCGCCGTGGAGGACCTGGCCAACAACCCGGTAGCCGAAGCCAGCGTCGCGTTGCGCACCAAGAAAGGCATGATTCGCCCTCGCGGCTTGAACCAGCAGCGCTACGTCAAAGAGATCCTGGGCAACGACATCAACTTCGGCATCGGCCCTGCCGGTACCGGCAAGACCTACCTGGCCGTGGCCTGCGCGGTCGACGCCCTGGAGCGCGAGCAGGTGCGACGCATCCTGCTGGTGCGTCCGGCGGTGGAAGCCGGCGAGAAGCTGGGCTTTTTGCCCGGCGACCTGGCCCAGAAGATCGACCCGTACCTGCGCCCGCTCTACGACGCGCTCTACGAGATGCTCGGCTTCGAATACGTGGCCAAGCTGATCGAGCGCCAGGTGATCGAGATCGCCCCGCTGGCCTACATGCGTGGCCGTACGCTGAACAACAGCTTCATCATTCTCGACGAAAGCCAGAACACCACCGTTGAGCAGATGAAGATGTTCCTGACCCGGATCGGTTTCGGCTCCACCGCCGTGATCACCGGCGACGTCACCCAGGTCGACCTGCCCAAAGGCACCAAGTCGGGCCTGGCCCAAGTGATCGACGTACTCAAGGACGTGCCGGGGATCAGCTTCACGCACTTCATGCCCAAAGACGTGGTACGTCACCCGTTGGTGCAGCGCATTGTCGAAGCCTACGAGCGCTTCGAACACCGCGACGACCAACCGGCCAAGGACACTCGCCGCGATGCTTGAGCTTGACCTGCAGCTGGCCACCGAAGCGCCCGCCCCCAGCGAAGAACAGTTCCGCCAGTGGTGCACCCTGGCCCTGCGCCAGCGCACCGCCGACTCGGAGCTGACCATTCGCCTGGTGGACGAGCCCGAAGGCCGTGAACTGAATCACACCTGGCGACAAAAAGACTACGCGACCAACGTGCTGTCGTTTCCCGCCGACGTACCCGATGAGCTGCTGGATATCCCGTTGCTGGGCGACCTGGTGATCTGCGTCGAAGTGGTCGAGCGTGAAGCAAAGGAACAGGGCAAGGAACTTGAGGCCCATTGGGCCCATCTAGTCATCCACGGCTGCTTGCATCTCTTGGGTTACGACCATATAGACGATGACGAAGCCGAAGAAATGGAAGCACTGGAACGAACGTTGCTTGCAGAACTGGGTCATCGTGACCCGTATGCAGACGACGAAATTGCAACTACACCTAACTGAAACAATAAAGGATTTAGAGTAATCGCTATGAGCGAAGACCGATCGAGCAACGGGCAAAAGTCATGGCTGGGGAAACTCACCCAGGCCTTTGCCCACGAGCCGAAAAACCGCCAGGAGCTGCTGGAGCTGCTGCGCGAGGCGCATCAGAACAAGTTGCTGGACAGCGAAGCGCTGGCCATCGTCGAAGGCGCCATCCAAGTAGCTGACCTGCAAGTACGGGACATCATGGTTCCGCGCTCGCAGATGGTCAGCATCAAGGCGACCCAGACCCCTCGAGAATTCCTCCCGGCCGTGATCGACTCGGCGCACTCGCGCTACCCGGTGATCGGCGAAAGCCATGACGACGTCATGGGCGTCCTGCTGGCCAAGGACCTGCTGCCGCTGATCCTCAAGGAGAACGGCGACAGCTTCAACATCAAGGACCTGCTGCGTCCTGCCACCTTCGTCCCTGAATCCAAGCGCCTGAATGTGCTGTTGCGCGAATTTCGTGCGAACCACAATCACATGGCCATCGTGATTGACGAATACGGCGGTGTGGCCGGCCTCGTGACCATCGAAGACGTGCTGGAACAGATCGTCGGTGACATCGAAGACGAACACGATGTGGAAGAAGACAGCTACATCAAGCCGCTGCCCAGCGGTGACTTCCTGGTCAAGGCCCTGACGCCGATCGAGAACTTCAACGAGTTCTTCGACAGCGAATTCTCCGACGATGAATTCGACACGGTTGGCGGCCTGGTGATGAGTGCGTTCGGGCACCTGCCCAAGCGTAACGAGACCACGGAAATCGGTGCCTATCGCTTCCGCATCCTGAATGCCGACAGCCGCCGTATTCACTTGATCCGTTTGACACCTATTGCCCGCTAAGGACTGACATGCGCCGTATGATTGCACCCGGCTGGCCCGGTAACTTGCTGGCCGTGGTGGCCGGCGCCATCACCACCCTGGCGCTGGCGCCGTTCGACCTCTGGCCGTTTGCGCTGGTGGCGGCCGGGTTCTTTTATGCGGGATTGCGTGAACTGACACCGCGCCAGGCCTTGTGGCGCGGCTGGTGTTTCGGTTTCGGCCTGTTTGGCGCCGGTACCAGCTGGATCTACTACAGCATTCACCACTTCGGCGGCGCTTCGGTGCTGCTGGCGGGCATGCTGATGCTGGCGTTTACGGCGGCCATTGCCTGGTTCTTTGCCCTGCCCGCCTGGCTGTGGGCGCGCTGGCTGCGCCGCAACGAAGCGCCACTGGCCGATGCCCTGGCCTTCGCGGCCTTGTGGGTTGGACAGGAAGCGTTTCGCGGCTGGTTCCTCACCGGTTTTCCCTGGCTCTATTCCGGTTACAGCCAGCTCGACGGTCCTCTCACCGGCCTCGCGCCGCTGGGCGGGATGTGGCTGATATCCTTTGCCCTGGCGCTGACCGCCGCACTGATCTGCAACCTGCCGCGTCTGCTGGCGGCTAAGCGCAACCTGTTCATCGGTGCCGGCTTGCTGTTGTTGGTGGCGCCATGGGCCATCGGCCTGGCACTCAAGCATCATGCATGGACCACCCCCGCCGGCGCGCCGCTGACCGTGGCCGCCGTCCAGGGCAACGTCGAACAAAGCATGAAGTGGGACCCCGAGCAGTTGAATGCGCAGCTCACGCTGTACCGCGACATGAGCTTCAGCTCCAAGCCTGTCGACCTGCTGGTATGGCCGGAAACCGCCGTGCCGGTGCTCAAGGAATCCGTGGAGGGTTACCTGGGCATGATGGGCAAGTTCGCCGCTGACCGGCACACTGCGCTGATCACCGGTGTACCGATCCGCCAGGAAGTGCATCACCACAAGCGCTTCTTCAACGGCATCACGGTGGTGGGCGAAGGCGACGGCACCTACCTGAAGCAGAAGCTGGTGCCGTTTGGCGAGTACGTGCCGCTGCAGGACATGTTGCGCGGCTTGATCGCGTTCTTTGACCTGCCGATGTCGGACTTCGCCCGCGGGCCGTCCGACCAGGCTTTGCTGCAAGCCAAGGGCTATCAGATTGCGCCGTTCATTTGCTATGAAGTGGTGTACCCGGAGTTCGCCGCCGGCCTGTCGGCCCGCAGCGATTTGTTGCTGACCATCAGCAACGACACCTGGTTCGGCCGCTCCATCGGCCCGCTGCAACATTTGCAGATGGCCCAGATGCGCGCCCTGGAAGCCGGGCGCTGGATGATCCGCGCCACCAACAACGGCGTCACTGGCCTGATCAACCCGTACGGGCAGATCACCGTGCAGATCCCGCAGTTTGAACGCGGGATTCTCTACGGCGAGGTCGTGCCGATGCACAACCTCACCCCGTACTTGGAATGGCGTTCGTGGCCGTTGATCATCCTGTGCCTTGGCCTGTTTGGCTGGGCGCTGTTGGCGGGCCGGATGTCCAAAACGGTTTAAAAGAAATACTCGGACGACAATGTGGGAGCGGGCTTGCTCGCGAATGCGATCTGTCAGTTAAAGCACCAGTGACTGACACACTGTATTCGCGAGCAAGCCCGCTCCCACATTTGACCTGCGGTATTACCTGTAAAACATCCGGTAACCCACCTGCCCCACCGCCTCATTCAGCAACTGCCCGCTCTGCCATACCGACTTGAACTCCGGCATCCAGCCCCCCAATGGCCGGGCATTGTCCAAACCAAGAAACCCCACTGGCGCCGGAACAACCGTGAACCCGGCCTTTTCGAAGCTCCAGCGCGAGCGCGGCATATGCCAGGCCTGAGTCACGACCACCACACGCTTGATCCCCTGCGGCAGCAGAATCTCGGCACTCATCTGCGCGTTTTCCCACGTGGTACGGCTGCGCTCTTCCTTCCAGCGCACGCTCACGCCAAAGTCATCCTGCATCGATACCGCCATCAACTCCGCCTCGCTGGGCGGTGTGCCGTAGTGCAAGCCGCCGGTGGTCAGCACCGGCAAGCCCGAAGCCTTGGCCAGGCGGGCTGCATAGCGCTGGCGCTCAAGACCGATACCCGTCGGCTGATCGGAGCCCCACGCCGGATCCCCGCGCTCACGCCCCGAGCCCAACACCACGATGGCATCAGCCCGCTGCGCCAGGGTCGCCCATTCATCACGGGCCAGAGGCGGCTCGGTCTCCAAGGCCTTTGCGCCCCATTGAACCGCCACCGGCAGGCTCATCAGCCACATCCCGCCAAACCCCAGGGCAAAGCACACGGCCGCCAGCCGCGGTCGGCTGCGACGAAACCACCAGGCAAGGGCCAGCAACAGCAACAGGATGCCGGGCGGCAACAACAATTGTTTAATGAAATAGCGAATAGGCATCGGGCATCTCCAAAGATGCCCGAAGCCTAAGGTGTAACGGGGTTAAGCGACAATCTTTACAGGAACAGACGCTGAGAAGGCTACAGATCACTAACGCGGTACTTCACTTGAAACGCACGGACCGGAGTTTTTCCGGGCTGCGACCGGCCGAAAAATCCTTGAGCCATACCACCTTGGCCGATCGCGAAAACTCCTGAGCTGGCGGGGAGGCCATGCCATGGGACGCGCGATGCTCATTCAATTCCAGATACACCCTGATCACGTCCAGCTCTGCCTGGCTCAAGCCACGCAGTTCCAACTCCAGAGGCCGTTCATCACACAATCGGCCTGCGGTTTTTGCTGCATCCAGTGCTCGACCCAAACGGTCGATCAGTCCTTCGTACACCTGCGGTTTCGTTAAAGTTCGCTGCGAATCAACCATCCCTCACCTCATTGAAGATAAGACTCACTCCCCACTAAACAGCGTAGTCCTGCTTGCCCTGCCTGCCTGGCGCCGCGACCAACGGCCTCGGCGGCGCAATCAGGGTTTCCCTCGATAGAGTGGGGTCATGTATGCTACGGCGCTTCCTGTAACTCCACTTCCCGCAGGGTTTGGGCACGGACGCGCCGCTTTTTGGTGTCGATCAACCTGAACGTTGCACCGAAGAGGATTAGGCCACCCCTATTCAGTTCAAAAGTAGCCATGCACGAACAATATCAGCCCCGTGAAATAGAAAATGCCGCCCAGTCGTTCTGGGATGAGCAAAAGTCCTTTGAAGTCAGTGAACAGCCAGGCAAGGAGACTTTCTATTGCCTATCGATGTTCCCTTACCCCAGCGGCAAGCTACACATGGGGCATGTGCGCAACTACACCATCGGCGACGTCATCTCCCGCTACCAGCGCATGCTGGGCAAGAACGTCCTGCAACCCATGGGTTGGGACGCCTTCGGCATGCCGGCGGAAAACGCCGCGATGAAGAACAACGTAGCGCCCGCCAAGTGGACCTACGAAAACATCGCCTACATGAAGACCCAGCTGCGCAGCCTGGGCCTGGCGGTGGACTGGTCCCGCGAGGTGACCACCTGCAAGCCTGATTACTACCGCTGGGAACAATGGCTGTTCACTCGCCTGTTCGAAAAAGGCGTGATCTACAAGAAGAGCGGCACCGTGAACTGGGACCCGGTGGACCAGACCGTACTGGCCAACGAACAAGTGATCGACGGCCGCGGCTGGCGTTCCGGCGCGCTGATCGAAAAGCGCGAAATCCCGATGTACTACTTCAAGATCACCGCCTACGCGGATGAACTCCTGTCGAGCCTCGACGATTTGCCGGGCTGGCCCGAGCAGGTCAAGACCATGCAACGCAACTGGATCGGCAAGTCCCGTGGCATGGAAGTGCAGTTCCCCTACAACGTCGACTCCATCGGCGCAGAAGGTGTACTGAAAGTCTTCACCACCCGTCCGGACACCCTGATGGGCGCGACCTACGTCGCCGTGGCCGCCGAACACCCGCTGGCCACCCAGGCCGCACAGAACAACTCTGAGCTGCAGGCGTTCATCGCCGAATGCAAGGGCGGCAGCGTCGCCGAAGCCGACGTCGCCACCCAGGAGAAAAAAGGCCTGCCGACCTCGTTGTTCGTCGAGCACCCATTGACCGGCGAGAAGCTGCCGGTGTGGGTCGCCAACTACGTGCTGATGCACTACGGTGATGGCGCAGTAATGGCTGTGCCGGCCCACGACGAGCGCGATTTCGAATTCGCCGTCAAATACAACTTGCCGATCAAGTCAGTGGTGCGCACCAGTTCGGGCGACACCAACCCGGCTCCGTGGCAGGACGCGTACAACGAACACGGCACACTGATCAATTCCGGCGAGTTCGACGGCCTGGATTTCGAAGGCGCCTTCGACGCCATCGAAGTGGCGCTGATCAAGAAAAACCTCGGTGCCTCGCGCACCCAGTTCCGCCTGCGTGACTGGGGCATCAGCCGCCAGCGCTACTGGGGCTGCCCGATCCCGATCATCCACTGCGAAACCTGCGGTGACGTGCCGGTACCGGAAGACCAACTGCCGGTCGTATTGCCCGAAGACGTGGTGCCGGACGGTGCTGGCTCGCCATTGGCGCGCATGCCCGAATTCTACGAGTGCACCTGCCCGAACTGCGGTGCCCCGGCCAAACGCGAAACCGACACCATGGACACCTTCGTGGAGTCTTCGTGGTACTACGCCCGCTACGCCTCGCCGCACTATGAAGGCGGCCTGGTGGAAAAATCCGCGGCCGACCATTGGCTGCCGGTAGACCAGTACATCGGCGGTATCGAACACGCCATCCTTCACCTGCTGTACGCGCGCTTCTTCCACAAGCTGATGCGTGATGAAGGCCTGGTGAGTTCCGACGAGCCGTTCAAGAACCTGCTGACCCAGGGCATGGTGATTGCCGAGACTTATTACCGCCGCGAAGCCAATGGCGCCTATACCTGGTTCAACCCGGCAGATGTCGAGCTGGAGCGTGACAGCAAGGCCAAGGTGATCAGCGCCAAGCTGAAATCCGACGGCCTGCCGGTGGAAATCGGCGGCACCGAGAAGATGGCCAAGTCGAAGAACAACGGCGTCGACCCACAGTCGATGATCGACCAGTTCGGCGCGGACACCTGCCGCCTGTTCATGATGTTCGCCTCGCCGCCTGACATGAGCGCGGAATGGTCGGACTCCGGCGTCGAAGGTTCGCATCGCTTCCTCAAGCGCGTCTGGCGCCTGGCGCACGCCCATGTCAGCCAAGGCTTGCCGGGCAAGCTGGACGTGGCGGCCCTGAGCGATGAGCAAAAAGTCATTCGCCGCAGCACCCACCTGGCCATCAAGCACGCCAGCCAGGACGTGGGCCAGCACCACAAATTCAACACCGCCATCGCCCAGGTGATGACGCTGATGAACGTGCTGGAGAAAGCGCCGCAGGCCACCGAACAGGACCGCGCACTGGTACAGGAAGGCCTGGAAACGGTCACCCTGCTGCTGGCGCCGATCACGCCACACATCAGCCACGAACTGTGGAACCAGTTGGGCCACAGCGGTGCCGTCATCGATGCCGGCTGGCCGGTACAGGATGACAGCGCCCTGGTACAGGACACGCTGCAACTGGTGATTCAGGTCAACGGCAAGCTGCGTGGCCAGATCGACATGCCGGCCAGCGCCAGCCGTGAAGACGTCGAAGCCGCCGCCCGTATCAATGAGAACGTGCTGCGCTTCACCGAAGGCCTGACGATCCGCAAAGTGATCGTGGTGCCCGGCAAACTGGTCAATATCGTCGCTAGCTAATCGGATCGGGCGCCGAGGGAATAACCCTGGCGCCGAACAAAACCTCCAGGGCCTCGATAAGGCCCACATGGTTTCAAGGGGAGCATCAAAATGATCAAACGCAATCTGCTGGTTATGGGCCTTGCCGTGCTGCTGAGCGCTTGCGGCTTCCAGCTGCGCGGCACCGGCACCACCGAACTGGCGATCAAGGAACTGGACGTCACCGCCCGCAACTCCTACGGCGAGACCGTGCAACAGCTGCGCCAGGTCCTGGAAAACAGTGGCGTCAAAGTCTATTCAGGCGCGGCTTACAAACTGAACCTGGTGGATGAAAAAGAAGAGCAGCGCAGCCTCAGCTACGCCAGCGCCGGGCGTGCTTCGGACATTGAGCTGAGCACCACGCTCTTCTTCGAAATCCAGGGCCATGACCACCTGCCGCTGATGGGCGACAAGATCCAGATACAGAAAGTCGTGAGCCACGACGGCAACAACCTGGTGGGTTCGGACTCCGAAACCATCCAGGTGCGCAAGGAAATGCGTCGTGAACTGGTGCAGCGCATGGTCCTGCGCCTGCAACTGATCACGCCGGAGCAACTGGATAAGCTGCAGCAAACCGCGGATGCCAAGGCCAAGGCAGATGCCGATGCGCTGAAAGCGGCGCAAGAGTATGAAGACAGCCAACCTAAACAGTCGCCTGTCGAAGTTCCTGTCGAGTAAGCCAGACGGGGCGCCCCAGGCGCCCCGTTCGCCCTGCCTATGAAACTCGCCCCCGCCCAACTCGCCAAGCACCTGCAAGGCAGCCTTGCGCCCGTCTACATCGTCAGCGGTGATGACCCGCTGCTGTGCCAGGAGGCTGCGGACGCAATTCGCACCGCAGCCCGCCAACAGGGCTTCGATGAACGCCAGGTATTCAGCGCCGACGCCAGTTTCGACTGGGGTACGCTGCTGCAAGCCGGGGCGAGCATGTCGCTGTTCGCCGAAAAACGCCTGCTGGAACTGCGCCTGCCTTCGGGCAAGCCCGGCGACAAAGGCGCGGCGGCTTTGATGGAATACTGCGCACGCCCTGCCGAAGACACGCTGCTGCTGATCAGCCTGCCCAAGCTCGATGGCAGTGCGCAGAAAACCAAGTGGGGCAAGGCGCTGGTGGAAGGTGGCCAGACTCAGTTCATACAGATCTGGCCGGTGGACAGCAGCCAACTGCCGCAGTGGATTCGTCAGCGCCTGTCGCAATCAGGGCTGAGTGCCAGCCAGGATGCGGTGGAGCTGATCGCGGCGCGGGTGGAAGGCAACCTGTTGGCCGCCGCCCAGGAAATCGAAAAGCTCAAGCTGATGGCCGAGGGTGGCCAGATCACCGTCGAAACCGTGCAAGGCGCCGTGGCGGACAGCGCGCGCTTTGACGTATTTGGCCTGGTGGATGCCATCCTCAACGGCGAACCCGCCCACGCCCTGCGCATGCTCGAAGGGCTGCGCGGCGAAGGCGTCGAGCCGCCGGTGATTCTCTGGGCCCTGGCGCGAGAATTACGGCTGCTGGCCAATATTGCCCTGCAGTACAGCCAGGGCATCCCACTGGACAAGGCCTTCAGCCAGGCGCGACCACCGGTATGGGACAAGCGCAAACCACTGATCAGCAAAGCCCTGCAACGGCACTCGGCGCAACGCTGGGCGCAATTGCTGCTGGAGGCCCAGCGCATTGACGCGCAGATCAAGGGCCAGGCGGCTGGATCGCCGTGGATGAGCCTGAGTCGTTTGTCACTTTTGATGTCAGGACAGCGCTTGGCGCTGCCTGCTGAATAGTCCTACGTATCGCTGGGCTGGACAGAATCCAAACTTCGGCAGATGATTCGCACCGCATCATCAACCCGCCAGAGAGTACCCATCATGAGCAAAAAGCCATCAAAGCATGGCCCCAACAAGGCCAAATCCATCATCGCCCAGCCGTTGTTCCGCAGTCGCCAGGAACGAGCCGGCAAAGGCAAAGGCAGCTACCGCCGCGAAGCCTTCCAGTCTAATAGCTGGGAGGCTTCTTACTTTCTGGCTGCCTGAAGGCAAGCGCCCCTCCGGCATGATAAGGTCTGTACCTGATTCGTATTCCCTGGACCTGTGCATGCCCTCTAGTCTTTCCCGTCGTTGGCACCTTCGCCAACTGATCGCTGCCTCCAGCCTCATTCTGTTAGTCGCCTGCGCGGAAAAACCCACCGCTGCCGATGCCCAACCCCTGCCCCCGCTCCAGACTGCACCGGTAGCTGCGCCTGCCGTCGTTGCGCCACTGGTGGCAGACAATCTTGATATCCAGCCGACCCAGACCTTTGCCGAATGGCAGGCGGGGTTTCGCGTGGAAGCCTTGAAGGCCGGTATCACGCCGCAGGTTTTCGACACGGCCTTTGCCAATGTCGTACCCGACATGGCGGTGATCCGCGCCGACCGCAGCCAGCCGGAGTTCTCCCGGCCGGTATGGGAATACCTCGATGGCGCGCTGTCGCCGCTGCGGGTGCGCAATGGCCAATCGCTGCTGGTGAAGTATGCCGACATTCTGCAACGCATTGAGGACCGTTACGGCGTCGACCGCCAGGCGCTGGTCTCGGTGTGGGGCATGGAGAGTAACTTCGGCCAATTCCAAGGCAACAACTCGGTGATCCGCTCACTGGCGACCCTGGCCTATGAAGGCCGTCGCCCGGCCTTCGCCCAGGCGCAGCTGCTGGCGGCGCTGCAAATCATCCAGCATGGCGATATCGCCGCCGACCAGATGAAAGGCTCCTGGGCCGGGGCCATGGGCCAGACCCAGTTCATCCCGACCACCTATAACACCCACGCCGTAGACTTCGACGGTGACGGCCGCCGCGATATCTGGAACAGCCCGGCCGACGCCCTCGCCTCCACCGCGCACTACCTGCAAAGCTCCGGCTGGCAGAAAGGCCAGCCCTGGGGCTTCGAGGTGCAGCAACTGCCGTTGAATTTTGATTACGCCCTGGCCGATGGCAGCGTACGCAAGACCGTTGGCGAGTGGCTGAAACTGGGAATCCAGGTGCCGCCGGGCGCCAGTGTCCCGGCCAACGTCGACCAGCTTTCCGCCGCCCTGTTGCTGCCGGCCGGCTATCGTGGCCCGGCGTTCCTGGTGCTGGATAACTTCCGCGCGATCCTCAAGTACAACAACTCGTCGTCCTACGCGTTGGCAGTTGGCTTGTTGTCGGAACGCTTCGGGGGCGGTGGCTTGATTCGTGGGAGCTGGCCGAAAGATGAGCTGCCGTTGACTCGCTCGCAGCGAATTGACTTGCAGACGGTGCTCAGTGCCAATGGTTACGACGCAGGCAACCCGGACGGGATCATCGGTGCGAATACCCGCAAGGCAATTCGTGCCGCGCAGCAGTCCCTGGGCTGGCCGGCGGATGGGTATCCGACGGTGAAGTTGCTGGAGTCGCTGCAAAGCCGATAGATCGGCGTATGGCTGCTACCGCATTCGCGAGCAAGCCCGCTCCCACATTTTGACCGTGCACTTCCTGAAGGAACGCGATCGAAATGTGGGAGCGGGCTTGCTCGCGAAGAGGCCTTTATCGGCGCTACAAAGTTCAGGCCTTGAACACCACATCCTGTTCCAACACCAACCGCCTCTCCCCCGCATCCAGCCGCACCCTGGCGCCCAACGGCAAGGTCAGGTTCGGGTTGCAGTGCCCGCTGCGCCAGCCGGACAGCACAGGAATGCACAACGGCTCGAAGGTCTGCTTCAGCAAGCGCTCAAGCGCAAGGCTATCAACCCCAGCCACATCCCCCACCACCACGCCCGCCACCTGGGCCAGCTTGCCCGCCAGGCGCAAATGGGTGAGCAACCGGTCAATGCGGTACAACGGCTCGTTCACGTCTTCGATAAACAGAATGATGCCCTCGGCATCAATCTCGTAAGCCGTGCCCATCACTGCTGCGATCATCGATAGATTGCCGCCCAGCAGCCGCCCACAGGCGATGCCTGGCTCGACGGTGGTCAGCGGGTAGGCCACAGGGTGAGCCAGCTGGCTACCGGCTTTCACTTGCCCACGCAGCATGCTGAACAGCGACGACTCGGTAGGCTGTTGCTTTTCACCTAACAGGTCAGCGTTGAACATCGGACCATGGAAGGTGACGAAACCGGCATACCGGTTGATCGCCAGGTGCAGGGCGGTGATATCGCTGTAGCCTACGAATGGCTTGGGGTTGGCCCGGAGCAGGTCAAAGTCCAGGCGGTCCAGCAGGCGTGGCGTGCCGTAGCCGCCGCGCAGGCAGAAAATCGCGTCGATGGTCGAATCGGCGAACGCCGCGTGCAGGTCATCAAGGCGTACCTCATCACTGCCGGCCAGATAGCCATCACGCTGGCTCACGCCCGGAAAGATCCGCAGTGTGTAGCCCCGGGCGCGCATCCATTGCGTGGCCGTGTCGATATCCAGCTCGGCCGGCCCGGCAGGGGCAATCAGTCCGATCACGCCTTCGGCGCGCAGCGCAGGTACCGCACAAGTGGTCAATTGAGTCGTCATCCATGGTTCTCCTCGTGTGGATTGCCCAAGGCACTCTAAACAGCAATGGTTGCAAACAGAAGAGGAAGAGTCAGTAGCAAATGTGGGAGCGGGCCTGGGTGGGAGCGGGCTTGCTCGCGAAGACGGTCAGTCAGTCACCGGACAGGTCAACTGATCCAACGCATTCGCGAACAAGCCCGCTCCCACTCAAGCCGGCTCCCACATGGGTCCTGCAGTGTCCGGCGTTCCGCGTATCAGGACACCAGGCTGGCCTTGACCAGTTTCGCCTGCTCGTCGGCGTGGTACGAGGAACGTACCAGCGGGCCGGAAGCGACGTTCTTGAAGCCCATCTTGTAGCCTTCTTCGGCAAACCAGGCGAACACATCCGGGTGCACGAAGCGCTGTACCGGCAAGTGGCTGCGGGACGGCTGCAGGTACTGGCCGAGGGTCAGCATGTCGATGTCGTGTTCGCGCATGCGCTTCATGACTTCGATGACTTCTTCGTCGGTTTCGCCCAGGCCCAGCATCAGGCCGGATTTGGTCGGAATGTGCGGCATCATCTGCTTGAATTTCTGCAGCAGGGTCAGCGACCACTGGTAGTCCGAACCCGGACGCGCAGCCTTGTACAGGCGCGGTACGGTTTCCAGGTTGTGGTTGAACACGTCAGGCGGCTCGGCGGCAGTGATTTCCAGCGCCACGTCCATACGGCCACGGTAGTCCGGCACCAGGGTCTCGAGCATCACGTTCGGCGACAGCTTGCGGATCTCGCGGATGCAGTCGGCAAAGTGCTGGGCACCGCCGTCACGCAGGTCGTCACGGTCTACCGAGGTAATCACGACATACTTGAGTTTCAGGTCGGCGATGGCGATGGCCAGGCTTTCCGGCTCGTTGACGTCCAGTGGCTTCGGCCGGCCGTGACCAACGTCGCAGAACGGGCAACGACGGGTGCAGATGTCACCCATGATCATGAAGGTCGCGGTGCCACCGGAGAAGCACTCGCCCAGGTTCGGGCAGGACGCTTCTTCGCACACGCTGTGCAGCTTGTGTTTGCGCAGCAGGGCCTTGATGCGGTCGACTTCCGGCGAAACCGGGATACGCACGCGAATCCAGTCAGGCTTTTTCGGCAGTTCGGTGGTCGGAATGATCTTCACCGGGATGCGTGCAACCTTCTCGGCGCCGCGCAGCTTGACGCCGGCTTCTACCTTGGCACGCGGGGCCGGACGCTCGGTAACATCCAGCGTCGGGATCATGGTTTGCACTGCATCAGTAGTCATAATCAGTCGATTCCGCCCGTTAGGGTCGTCTGCTCAGCATAGTCGAGGTGTTTGACGAGCTGCGCGCGCAGCCGGGCACTTACCTCGGCAAATTCTAGTGGTGTTGCGTGATCGCTCAACTGGGTCATCGCCAAACCGGCGTAGCCGCAGGGATTGATCCGTCGAAACGGCGCCAGGTCCATGTCCACATTCAAGGCCAGGCCATGAAAGGAACAACCGTGGCGAATCCGCAAGCCCAGGGAGGCGATTTTCGCGCCATCAACATAAACCCCCGGTGCATCCGGCTTGGCCGCCGCGGTCACACCGTAGCTGGCAAGCAGCTCGATCAGGCATGACTCCATGCGACTGACCAGCTCACGTACGCCAAAACCCAGCCTGCGCACGTCCAGCAACAGATAAGCCACCAATTGACCTGGGCCATGGTAAGTCACCTGCCCGCCGCGGTCGACCTGCACCACCGGGATTTCTCCCGGCAGCAGCAAATGCTCGGCCTTGCCGGCCTGGCCCTGGGTGAAAACCGGCGGGTGCTCCACCAGCCAGATTTCATCCGGGGCTTCAGTGCCGCGCTCGTTGGTGAACCGCTGCATGGCGTGCCACACCGGTTCGTAAGCCATTTGGCCGAGCTCGCGAAAGCCCAGGGTCTGTGACATCACAACACCATGTGCACGAAGCCGGTAGCCCGCAGTTCGCTGTTGATGTTGTAGAGCTGGTCCTGGTCAGTCGCCACGATGTGCAACTGAATAGTGGTGTACTTGCCGTTGGTGCTTTGACGCTCATCCACACGGTCATGGTTGATCGTTGCGTGCTTCTTGACGATCTCGATGATCTTGTCCTTGTTGCCCACGCCCGTATCGCTGATCACCTTGACGGGATAGTCCACGTTTGGGAATTCGATCTTTGGCGCCTTTACTTCGGTATCGGTCATGGCGTAACGGCCTCGTAAGCGTAAGCCGTGGCGACGGGCATAACCCCGCGCCGGATCAGCGCGGGGTCATGCAGGTGCACACTATCAGTTGAACAAGCTGTAGAAGAATAGACGGATGCTATCCCACACGCGTCGGAAGATACCACCTTCGTCGACGGCGTCCAGAGCGATCAGATCGGCGCTGTGCACCACCTTGTCGTCCAGCTTCACTTCGACTTTACCAATCACATCGCCCTTGGCGATCGGTGCGACCAGTTGCGGGTTCATGGTCATGCTGGCAACCAGCTTCTTGAGCTGGCCTTTAGGCATGGTCAGGGTCAGGTCTTCAGCCAGGCCGGCCTTGACTTGATGGGTCGCGCCTTTCCACACAGGGGCTTGAGCCAGCTCGGTGCCTTTCTGGTAGAAGGTCTGGGTTTCGAAGAAGCGGAAGCCATAGGTCAGCAGCTTTTGCGTCTCGGCCGCACGGGCCTGCTCGCTGTTGGTACCGAATACCACGGCAATCAGGCGCTGGCCGTCACGGACAGCGGACGACACCATGCAGTAGCCGGCTTCTTCGGTGTGGCCGGTTTTCAGGCCATCGACAGTCTTGTCACGCCACAGCAACAGGTTGCGGTTAGGCTGCTTGATGTTGTTCCAGAAGAACTCTTTCTGGGAGTAGATCGCGTAGTGCACCGGGTCGACACGAATGATCGCGCGAGCCAGGATCGCCATGTCGTGAGCCGACGAGTAGTGCTCAGGGTTCGGCAGGCCGGTCGGGTTCATGAAGTGGCTGTTGGTCATGCCCAGGTCGGCCACGGTTTTGTTCATCATGTCGGCGAACGCATCTTCGCTGCCGGCGATGTGCTCGGACAGGGCTACGCTGGCGTCGTTACCCGACTGGATGATGATGCCGTGCAGCAGGTCGCTGACGGTCACTTGCGAACCGACCTTGATGAACATCCGCGAACCGCCGGTGCGCCAGGCGTTTTCGCTGACGGTCACCGGATCGTTTTCGCCGATCTGGCCGCGACGGATTTCCAGGGTCGCGATGTAGGCGGTCATCAGCTTGGTCAGGCTGGCTGGGGGCAGGCGCTGGTCACCGTTGTTCTCCACCAGCACGTTGCCGCTGGCGGCGTCCATCAGGACCCAGGCCTTGGCAGCCAGTTGCGGGGAAGCTGGCACCATTTCAACCGCCCAGGCGGCCGGGGTGATGATCAGCGAAAGAAGCAGGCACGTGCGTTTGGCTAAGGTGGTGATGTTCATCCGTCTCTCGAAATTGCTTATGGAAACTTGCCCTCGCGGGCAAAACTATTCAGACAGCCCGTCGCCAGACTGTCGCGTGTTCGGTTGCATGCCCACCCCTTGCCCCTGGGTTTTTATTGTTCAACGAGCCAACAACCAGGGCTCAAACCCGCATGCGAGCCTGAGCCATCAATCCTTTGTACTGCTTACTCGGCGGTGACCACGCTGGGTTGCCCCAGGTTGGCCAGGCGCACGCTGTTCTGCACTTGCGCAACTTCACTCGGCGAGCCGATCGGCCCCATGCGCACACGGTGCAGGGTCTGCTGGTTACGCACAATAGAGCTGATAAAGACTGGCGCGCTGACCATCCCGCTGAGCTTGGACCTTAGCAGCTCTGCCGCGTCCGGGTTGGCGAAAGCGCCGACCTGCAGGTACTGGCCGCCCACGGTAGAGGCTCCCGGCGCTGCATGCGGAATGACCACCGTGTCCGGGGCGTGCTGCGCCGGCGGCGGGGTCCACTGTTCGATCTTGCCGGCCGAGGCCGTGACTTGCGGTTGCGGGGTTTGCGGTTCGTTGAGCATCAACGGCGCCGGCTTGCCACGCTGGGCCCAGTACTGGGCCGGGTCGATACCTTCGACCTTCACCCGGGCGGTGCCGATTTCGGCATACCCGAGTTTCTTGGCGGCGGCGTAGGACAAGTCGATGATCCGGTCCGAATAGAACGGCCCACGGTCATTGACCCGCAGGATTACCGAGCGGTTGTTGTCCAGGTTGGTCACGCGTACATAGCTGGGCAGCGGCAGGGTCTTGTGCGCCGCGCTCATGCCGTACAGGTCATAGACTTCGCCGTTGGCGGTGTTCTGGCCGTGGAACTTGGTCCCGTACCAGGACGCCGTACCTGATTGCACGTAGGTCTTGGAGTCTTGCAGCGGGAAGTAGTTTTTGCCCAGCACGGTATAGGGGTTGGCCTTGTAAGGGCCGGTGTGCAGGGTCGGCGTGGCATCCGGGATCTTCGAAACATCCACATCCCACCACGGCGCGCCGTCTTTGTGGGCGCGGTTGATATCCAGCCCCGGCTGGGAGCGGATCGCCGTGCCTGCGGTTTTTTGCACCGGTGCACGACTGGTGGAACAACTGACCACCAATAACGACAATGCGGCGTACGCCAACAGCTTCAGGGGTTTGTACATCGGTGATACCGGCATTACTTGACGCCCCGTGCTTGGACCAGCATGTCTGACAGTTGATGCACGGCCATGGCGTACATCACGCTGCGGTTATAACGCGTGATTGCGTAGAAATTCTTCAGGCCCATCCAGTATTCGGGGCCATTTTCGCCTTCGAGGCGGAACGCCGTCACCGGCATATCATCGCGTGGCGCATTCTGACTCGACCAGCCCAGCGCCCGCAACTCCCCGACCGTCTTGACCGGCTCGATACCCTGGGTCAGGCCTTCATCGGCGCGCTCACCGGTCACATCGGCTCGAATCACCACCGGCTCGCCGGCTACCCAGCCGTGGCGCTTGAAGTAGCTGGCGACGCTGCCGATGGCGTCATCGGGGTTGCTCCAGATATTGATATGGCCGTCACCGTCGAAATCCACGGCGTAGGCGCGAAAGCTGCTCGGCATGAACTGCGGCAAGCCCATGGCGCCGGCGTAGGAACCCTTGAGCGTCAACGGGTCGACCTGCTCTTCACGGGCCAACAACAGGAACTCGCGCAGCTCTTTGCGGAAAAATTCGGCGCGCGGCGGGTAGTCAAAGCCCAGGGTCGACAAGGCGTCGATCACCCGGTAGCTGCCGGTGTTGCGGCCGTAGAAGGTTTCGATGCCGATGATTGCCACGATCACCTGGGCCGGTACGCCGTATTCCTGCTCGGCGCGGGCCAGCACCGCTTCGTGCTGGCGCCAGAAGTCCACGCCCCGCGCCACGCGGGCGTCGGTCAGGAACATCGGGCGATATTCCTTCCACTGCTTCACGCGCTCGGCGGGCCGGGAGATGGCGTCGAGAATCGCCTGCTTGCGCTGGGCCTCGCGGAACACGCCCATCAGCTGTTCACCGGCGAAACCATAGTCACGGGTCATCTCACCGACAAACTCGGCGACCTGGGGCGAACCGTCGTAGTCGCCGGCCTGCGCTTCCTGCACAGCGGCTCCCAGCAGGCCCAACAGGCCCATCCAGGACACGTGCCGGGCAGCCCAGCCGCGCATTACTTGCATTGACATCTTCACCTTATTCAAACCTGTGCGATCCACTTACGATGGGTATGGATCGACATCAAAACCCCAAACGCTGACAGCAATGTCACCAGCGAAGTTCCGCCGTAGCTAATGAACGGCAACGGCACCCCAACCACCGGCAACAGGCCACTGACCATACCGATGTTGACGAAAACGTAAACAAAAAACGTCATGGTGAGGCTGCCGGCGAGCAATTTGCCAAACAGGGTTTGCGCCTGGGCAGTAATCACCAGGCCGCGCCCGATCAGCAGCAAGTAAATCAGCAACAGTGCGCAGATGCCCACCAGGCCGAACTCCTCGCCCATCACCGCGATAATGAAGTCGGTGTGGCTTTCCGGCAAAAAGTCCAGGTGCGACTGGGTGCCCAGCAGCCAGCCCTTGCCGAATACGCCGCCGGAACCGATGGCCGCCTTGGACTGGATGATGTTCCAGCCGGTGCCCAGCGGATCGCTCTCCGGGTCGAGGAACGTGAGGATTCGCTGCTTCTGGTAGTCGTGCATGAAGAAGAACCACATGGCCACGGCCACCGGCACGGCGGCGGCCAGCACGCTGAGGATCCAGCGCCAGCGCAGCCCACCCATGAACAGCACGAACGCGCCGCCCGCCAGGATCAGCAGCGAGGTGCCGAGGTCGGGCTGGCGCACGATCAGGATGAACGGCACGCCGATCAATATCAGGCTGATGCCCACGTGCTTGAGCTGGGGCGGCAGTGTGCGTTTTGACAGGTACCAGGCGATGGTCGCCGGCATCAGGATCTTCATGAATTCCGACGGCTGGAAGCGAATCACCCCCGGGATGTTGATCCAGCGTGTCGCACCCATGGCGTTGTGGCCCATGACATCCACCACCACCAGCAGCAACACGCCGGCGACATACCCCAGCGGCACCCAGCGCGCCATGAAACGCGGCTCCAGCTGGGCGATCACCACCATCGACAACAGGCCCAGGCCAAACGACGACGCCTGTTTGATCAGCAAGTCCCAGTTCTTGCCACTGGCCGAATACAACACAAACAGGCTGCCGGCGGCCAGGGTCAGCAGCAGGATCAGCAACGGGCCATCAATGTGCATGCGCTGCAGCAAAGTGGCGCGGCGGCGCATCACATCCTCGCTGGAGAGGATGCGGTCAAAATTACTCTTCAAGGGCCGTAGCCTCCACACTGGATGGGGTGCCGCCATATTCGGGCTTGAGCTTGCCGTCTTCGGTCAACAGCCAGGCATCCATGATCTGCCGCACCACGGGCGCTGCTACGCCGGAACCGGATTCACCGTTCTCGACCATCACCGCCACGACGATCTTCGGGTTGTCGGCCGGAGCAAAGCCGACGAACAAGGCGTGGTCACGGTGGCGTTCCTGAACCTTGGAGCGGTCGTATTTCTCGCCCTGCTTGATCGCGACCACCTGGGCCGTACCGCTCTTGCCGGCAATCCGGTATTGCGCGCCGGCTGCCGCTTTACGAGCGGTACCCCGGGCGCCGTGCATCACTTGCTGCATGCCGTGGTTAACCTTGGTCCAGTCGGACGGGTCGCGCAGCACAATGTCGGGAATCGGGTTTTCGTCCACCGGGCGTTCGCCCTCGATGGTCTTGGCCAGGTGCGGGCGGTTCCACACACCCTTGTTGGCCACCAGTGCGGTGGCCTGGGCCAGTTGCAGCGGCGTGGCCTGCATGTAGCCCTGGCCGATCCCCAGGATCAGGGTTTCGCCCGGGAACCACGCCTGGCGCCGGGTCGCACGCTTCCACTCGCGGGACGGCATCAGGCCCGGGGACTCTTCGAACATGTCCAGGGAGACTTTCTGACCAAGGCCGAACTTGCCCATGTAGGCCGACAGCCGATCAATCCCCAGCTTGTGGGCCAGGTCATAGAAGTAGGTGTCGTTGGAACGCATGATCGCCGTATCCAGGTCCACATAACCGTCGCCGGTGCGGTTCCAGTTACGGTATTTGTGATCGTAGTTGGGCAGCATGTAGTAGCCGGGGTCGAACACCCGGCTCGATGCCGTGACCACGCCCGAGTCCAGGCCGGCAATCGCTACCGCCGGCTTGATGGTCGAGCCCGGCGGATACAGGCCGCGCAATACGCGGTTGAACAGCGGCCGGTCGATGGAATCACGCAGCTCGGCGTAGGCCTTGAAGCTGATCCCGGTGACAAACAGGTTGGGGTCAAAACTTGGCTGGCTAACCATCGCCAGCACTTCGCCAGTGCTCGGATCCAGTGCCACCACGGCACCCCGACGCCCGCCCAGGGCCATCTCCGCCGCTTCCTGCAACTTGATGTCCAGGCTCAGCACGATGTCCTTGCCGGGCACCGGGTCGGTACGCTTGAGCACCCGCAGCACGCGGCCACGGGCGTTGGTCTCGACTTCCTCGTAACCCACCTGGCCGTGCAGTTCCGGCTCGTAGAAACGCTCGATGCCGGTCTTGCCGATATGGTGGGTGCCGCTGTAGTTGACCGGGTCGAGGGTCTTCAGCTCTTTCTCGTTGATCCGGCCCATGTAGCCGACCGAATGCGCAAAGTGCGCCCCTTGCGGGTAGTGCCGCACCAACTGCGCCACCACTTCCACACCCGGCAGCCGGAACTGGTTCACCGCGATCCGGGCGATCTGCTCTTCGGTCAGCTCGAACAGGATCGGCACCGGCTCAAACGGCCGGCGCCCCTGTTTCATGCGCTTTTCGAAAATCACCCGGTCTTCCGGCGTCAGTTGCAGCACCTCGACGATCACATCGAGGATCTGCTGCCAGTCGCCGGAGCGTTCGCGGGTCATGCTCAGGCTGAAGCTGGGCCGGTTATCCGCTACCACCACGCCATTGCGGTCGAAAATCAGCCCACGGGTCGGCGGAATCGGCTGCACGTGCACCCGGTTGTTTTCCGACAATGTGGAGTGATAGTCGTACTGGATCACCTGCAGGAAATACAGGCGCGCAATCAGCACCCCCAGCAATGCCACCACCAAAATCGCGCCAAACACCACCCGCGCGCGTACAAGACGTGCGTCTTTCTCGTGGTCCTTGATGCGGATCGGCTGGGTCATCAGGCAGGGCGCAGATTATTTGTGGTAAGGGTGCCCGGACAGAACTGTCCAGGCGCGATACAGCTGTTCACCGATCAGAATTCTTACCAGCGGGTGCGGCAGTGTCAGGGGCGACAGCGACCAGCGCTGGTCCGCACGCGCGCACACTTCCGGCGCCAGCCCCTCGGGGCCGCCGACCATGAAGTTGACCGTGCGCGAATCCAGGCGCCAGCGATCCAGTTCCACCGCCAACTGCTCGGTGCTCCAAGGCTTGCCGTGCACTTCGAGGGTCACGATCCGCTCGTTGGGCCCGACCTTGGCCAGCATGGCTTCGCCTTCCTGACGGATAAAGCGGGCCACGTCGGCGTTCTTGCCCCGGGTATTGAGCGGTATTTCCACCAGTTCCAGCGCCAATTCGGATGGCAGGCGCTTGGCATATTCATGCCAGCCTTCTTCCACCCACTTGGGCATGCGTGAACCGACAGCGATCAGACGCAGGCGCACAGCCGTTCCTTATTCCTGGTCTTTGTTGAGCTTGTCGAAGTGCGCGTGGCCGACTTCAGGGCTGTGGTGCTTGCCATCGGCGGCACGGCTCTGCTCGGCGCCTTTCCACAGACGCTCCAGGTCGTAGAACTGACGGGCGTTGCTGGTCATCATGTGAACGATCACGTCGTCCATGTCCAGCAGTACCCAGTCGCTGTCGCCCTTGCCTTCTTCACCCAATGGCTTGACGCCCTGGGCTTTGACCGCTTCGCGAACCTTGTCCAGCATCGCGCCGATCTGGCGGTTGGAGGTACCGGTGGCGATGATCATGAAGTCGGTGATGCTCTGTTTGTCGCGCACGTCCAGGACCTGGATGTCCTGGGCCTTCACGTCTTCCAGGGCAGCCACGGCAACCTTCACCAGCTCTTCGCCGGCCAGCTCAGGGCCGGTGTGGGCTTCTACTGGCAGAGGAGCGCTCTTGAACGTGCCTTTGCGCTTAACTTTGCTTACGTCTTTGTTCGTCATATAAAACTCGTTTTGCTCGTATGTTCGGGCGCTCGCTGCACGACTGTTCGTGCGTTCAAGCGCGCCTTTTCAGTTCGACGCACGGTAAAGCCCGTGCGCATCGATGTAGGCCAGGACCGCGTCAGGCACCAGGAAACGTACCGACTTCCCGCTGGCCAGCAGTTGACGGATCTGGGTGGCAGACACCGCAAGCGGGGTTTGCCAGACGAATGCAATATTCCCGCTCGGCCCGGTCAGGGCCAAAGGGTCACTTACCGACCGCGCCGCCAGCAGGTTGCGCAAGGCATCCGGCGATTCTGCGTCGGCATCCGGGCGTTGCAGCACCAGGATGTGGCAATGCTGGAGCAACTCTTCCCAGCGATGCCAAGTGGGCAGGCCGCAAAACGCGTCCCAGCCCAAAAGTAGAAATAACTGGTCATCCGCGGCCAACTCGGCCCGCATCAGTTCCAGGGTGTCGACAGTGTAGGACGGTTTGTCGCGCTTGAGTTCGCGGTCGTCCACCACCAGCGGTGCAATGCCGGCCACAGCAAGGCGGACCATCTCCAGGCGCTGCTGCGCAGACACCTGCGGCGTATCGCGATGCGGCGGCCGGGCATTCGGTGCCAGGCGCAGTTCATCCAGCCCGAGGGCATCCGCGACTTCCAGTGCACTGCGCAAATGGCCGATGTGCACGGGGTCGAAGGTGCCGCCGAGCAGCCCGATGCGTTTACCCATCAAGTGCGCACATGACCGTCACCGAACACCACGTACTTCTCGCTGGTCAGCCCTTCCAGGCCAACCGGGCCGCGTGCGTGGAGCTTGTCGGTGGAGATACCGATCTCCGCCCCCAGGCCGTACTCGAAGCCGTCGGCAAAGCGCGTCGAGGCGTTGACCATCACCGAAGCGGAATCCACTTCGTTGAGGAAACGCCGGGCATCGCTGAAATGCTCGGTGACAATGGCGTCGGTGTGCTTGGAGCCGTATTGATTGATGTGTTCGATGGCCTGGTCCAGGTCGTCGACGATGCGGATCGACAGGATCGGCGCCGTGTATTCGGTGTACCAGTCCTGCTCGGTGGCCTCGATCACGTCGCTGCCGAGGATCGCCCGGGTACGCTCGCAACCACGCAGTTCAACGCCCTTGTCGCGGTAGATGGCAGCCAGCGGCGGCAGCACGCGATCGGCAATGCCGACGTGCACCAGCAGGGTTTCCATGGTGTTGCACGGGGCGTAGCGGTGAGTCTTGGCGTTGTCGGCAATGCGGATCGCCTTGTCGAGGTCGGCGGCGATGTCGATGAACACGTGGCAGACGCCGTCCAGGTGCTTGATAACTGGCACCTTGGCATCACGGCTCACGCGCTCAATCAGGCTCTTGCCGCCGCGCGGCACGATCACGTCAACGAATTCAGGCATGGTGATCAGCGCACCAACGGCAGCGCGGTCAGTGGTCTCGACCACTTGCACCACTTCGGCCGGCAGTTCGGCCACGGCCAGGCCCTGCTGAATGCACGCGGCGATGGCACGGTTGGAATTGATGGCCTCGGAACCGCCCCGCAGGATGGTGGCATTGCCGGACTTGAGGCACAGGCTTGCGGCGTCGATGGTCACGTTCGGGCGCGACTCATAGATGATGCCGATCACGCCCAGGGGCACGCGCATCTTGCCCACCTGGATACCCGATGGCAGGTAGCGCATGTCGCGGATTTCACCGATGGGGTCAGGCAGCTTGGCCACCTGACGCAAGCCTTCGATCATGTCGTCGATCCGCGCCGGCGTCAGCGCCAGGCGATCCAGCAATGCAGGCTCCAGGCCATTGGCGCGACCGTTGGCCAAATCCTGTTCATTGGCGGCGCTCAGCTCGGAGCGCGAAGCATCCAGAGCGTCGGCGGCTGCCAGCAAGGCGCGGTTCTTCTGCGCAGTGCTCGCACGGGCGATCAACCGCGAGGCCTGACGGGCAGCGCGACCCAGGCGGGTCATGTAGTCAAGAACGGACTCAGTCATGGTCTGGTGGGGTCTTGGCAAAGAGGAAAGCGGCAGATTATAGCTGTGACGCCGTCCTACGGACAGCGGTGAGGGGCGGATGGTCGAAATGAACTGTAAAAACCCGACGTTCAGCGGGAATTAAGGCTGGAGTTGTTATCATCCTGTCACATTTAGCCGTATTACCTTTGATCGCCATGTCCAGTTTCTCGCCGCTGATCCCCGCCAACGCCCTGCCCGACGGCTTTTTCGACCGTGACGCGCAACTGCTCGCGCGCGAATTGCTCGGAAAAGTCATTCGCCATCGTGTTGGTGATTTGTGGCTGTCGGCACGAATTATCGAAACCGAAGCGTATTACCTCGCCGAAAAAGGCAGCCACGCGTCCTTGGGCTACACAGAAAAGC
Source organism: Pseudomonas sp. SDO5522_S412 (assembly GCF_054071215.1). NCBI lineage: Bacteria > Pseudomonadati > Pseudomonadota > Gammaproteobacteria > Pseudomonadales > Pseudomonadaceae > Pseudomonas > Pseudomonas sp. SDO5522_S412. The sequence continues at coordinate 26,625 of NZ_JBSVWQ010000055.1, forward strand.
GTAAGGCTTTGTTTCTGGATGGCGGGCACATCTATATGTACTACGCCCGCGGCGGTGATTCGCTGAACTTCAGCGCCCACGGTCCGGGCAATGCGGTGCTGATCAAATCAGCCTATCCGTGGGTCGACGAAGTCTCCGGCCCGGCCAGCCTGGCGCAGATGCTGCTGAATAACCCGGACGCCAGCGGCAGGCCACGGCCCTCGCAAAAGCTGTGCGCCGGCCAGACCTTGCTGTGCAAGGCGCTGGGTTTGAAGGTGCCGATGTGGGACGCCAAGCGCTTTGACCAGGAACTGCTCTACGTGGAAGACGTAGGGCTGGCGCCAGCGCAGATCATCCAGACCACCCGCCTGGGCATTCCCGGTGGGCGCGATGAACACCTGATGTACCGCTACGTCGATGCCGGTTATGCGCCGTATTGCACACGGAACCCGCTGCGCCGGGGCCAGGTCGAAGGCCGCGACTATTTTTTGATTTGAAACACACTAGCCCCCTGTAGGAGCGAGCTTGCTCGCGAAGCACCCGAGAGCGCCGCGCTAAACCAGATAGCCCGCGTCAGCGTTAACGACCTTCGCGAGCAAGCTCGCTCCTACAGAGGGGGTAATATTCACAAAGGGAGTTGATTGTATGGGCCCTTGGCTCGATAGCATTACCGGCTGGCTGACCCTGAACCCGCAATGGCTGGCCGTGGCGGTGTTTATCGTGGCGTGCGTGGAGTGCCTGGCCATTGCCGGCCTGATCGTACCTGGCACGGTACTGCTGTTTGCCATCGCCGCCCTGGCCGGCAGCGGCGCACTGTCACTGGGAGAAACCCTGTTGCTGGGCTTCCTCGGCGGCGTGCTGGGCGATGTTGTTTCCTACTTCCTCGGTCGCCATTTCCACCAGAACATCCGGCGCCTTCCCGGCCTGCGGCATCACCCGGAATGGATGAGCGGCGCCGAGGCTTACTTCCAGAAGTACGGCATCGCCAGCCTGTTGGTAGGCCGCTTCATTGGCCCGCTGCGGCCAATGTTGCCGATGGTTGCGGGCATGTGCGACATGCCCTTCCCACGTTTTGCCGCCGTGAGCCTGCTGGCCGGCGCAGGTTGGTCGGTGGCGTATCTGTTGCCGGGTTGGGCCACCGGCGCGGCCTTCCGCCTGCCATTGCCCGAAGGCTTCTGGCCGGAGGCCGGGATTGTCGCCGCCTGTCTCGCAGTGTTGATCGGCGTAAGCCTCAACAGCAGCCTGCGCGGCCATCGGCGCGCCACCCTATGGATTGGCTGCATCGGCGGCACACTGTTGATCGCGTTGTTTATCGGCTATCCCTACCTCAACGACTTTGACCAGGGCTTGATGGCACTGGTGCAGGAACACCGCGGCCCGGCGATCGACCGGGCGATGGTGATGGTGACCCAGCTCGGCGAGTTCAAGAAGATGTTTGTCGCCAGCGCGGTGCTGACCGGCCTGCTGGTGGTGGCGCGGCAATGGCGCCAGGCAATCTTTGTCGGCGCCACCCTGCTGGGCGCGGCGCTGATCAATACCGGGACCAAGCTGTTTTTTGCGCGGATGCGCCCCGAAGTGCTGACCGACCCACTCACCAGCTTCAGCATGCCCAGCGGCCATGCGTCCGGCTCGTTTGCATTCTTCCTGGCCTTGGCAGTGCTTGCCGGTCGCGGTCAACCGACACGACTGCGCCTGACCTGGCTGGTGCTTGGCTGCATTCCCGCCGCCACCATCGCGATTTCCCGGGTGTACCTGGGTGCACACTGGCCGACGGACATCCTGGCCGGCACCCTGCTGGCAATGACGGTGTGCGCCTTCAGCCTGACGTTAAGCCAGCACCGCAGCCTGTTGCCACCGATGCCGCCGAGAGCCTGGTGGCTGATCCTGCCGGTGTGTGGCGCGGTGCTCGGGTTCATTGCGTTTACCGGCACTTCCCACGCGCTGCTGAGGTATGCCTACTAGGCAGGCCCCAGCCAATCCAGGGGTGCAGCGCGGCGTTCGACGCTGCGCTCGCGCCGCTCCAGAAGCATTTCGTCAGCCATCTCCGCGGCGCGTTCGGCGATGTACTCCGCGCCGCGACCGTCGTTCATATGAAGAATTTGCGTGGTGACGGCCATAAAAAACGCATCCCACACGACTTGCTCCGATTGCGAAAGCCGAATCATCCTTTCCCCCTGGTCATCGTTACGTGACTGCCAACTATTTCAGGCAACGGGATCAGGACAACCACGGAAAATCTGAAGACCGGGAAGGACAAGTCCGAGTGACACTCGCGGGTCAGGTGAACAACTCGCCCTGCAACTCATCCAGCAGCAACTGGATCGCGTCCAGGCGCTGTTGCGGGTCATCGAGTTGCAACAGGTCGATCTTGTCGGCCTCGGTAAAGGGCAGCAGATAGGCCAACTGATTGCCCAGGGCTTGCTGTCCATCGGCGTGGGTGCCCATATCCAGGGACGCCACCATCGGATGCTCGGCCAGGGCATGAAGCAACGCCAGCAAGTCAGCGTCTTCCTCTTCCAGCGGTTGCTCGGGATGCTCGTGCAGCCATTGCACCTCGGCCACCAGTAACTGGTCCTTCTGCACACCGGCATCACGCACGCGGAAACGCCGGCCACCCTCGACCCGAATCCCCAGCAGGCCATTGTCCTGCTGCTTGAAGTCGCGGATCAGCGCCTCGCAGCCAATCAACGCATAGCCATCCGGCGCCAGCCCCACTTCCTTGCCGTCGAGGATGCACACCACGCCAAAGCTTTCGCCCTTTTTCATGCAGCGGCTGATCATGTCCAGGTAACGCGCCTCGAACAGCTGCAGGTCGAGGGTGCACCCGGGAAACAGCACGGTATTGAGCGGGAAAAGCGCCAGACTCATAAAGGTTTCCTTAAACCCGACTTAAATAACCAGCGACACGGCCAACGGCAGGAACACCGCCGTGGCCACGCCCATCAAACTCATGGCCAGCGCCGCAAAGGCGCCGGTCTCTTCGCTTTCCTGCAAGGCCACCGACGTACCTACGGCGTGGGCGGTCATGCCCAGCGCCATACCGCGCGCTTCGGGGCTGTGCACGCCCAACCGTGACAGGTACGCCGGACCGATCATCGCGCCGATCACCCCGGTGATCAGCACGAACACCGCCGCCAGTGCCGCTACGCCGCCGATCTGCTCGGCCACCAGCATCGCAATCGGTGAGGTCACGGACTTGGGTGCCATGGTCATCAGCATCATGTGTTCGGCGCCAAACCACCAGCCCAACAGCACGCACAGGCCGGTGGCCAATACGCCTCCCACCACCAGCGTAGTAAAAATCGGCCAGAACAATTGGCGAATTCGTCGCAGATTCAGGTAAAGCGGCACCGCCAGGGCTACCGTCGCAGGGCCCAGCAGGATGCTCATGATCTCGGTGCTCTTGCGGTACTCGACGTACGTCAGGCCACAGCCGAGCAACACGCCGATCACCAACAGCATCGACACCAGCACCGGTTGCAGGAAAATCCAGCGGGTTTTCTCGAAACCGGCCAGCACCAGCTGATAGGCGCCGAGGGTGATGCCGATGCCGAACAACGGGTGATGAATCACGGCGGTCCAGGCGCCCTGCCAGTCCAGTGTCATTGGCCGTCCTCCCGCTGCGCCTGGCGCTTGACCAGTTTCTGCATCAGCACGCCGACAAAGCCCATGGCGATCACCAGCGACAACACCAGCGCGCCGACGATGGCCCAGAAGTCGGCGGCGATGTCCTTGGCATACACCATCACGCCGACCGCAGGCGGCACCAGCAGCAATGGCAAATAACGCAGCAGGCTGCTGGCCGCCAGGCTCAGGGGTTCACCGACTTCGCCGCGCCACACCAGGAAGGCCAGCATCAGCAGCAGCCCGATAATCGGCCCCGGCAGCACCGGGACAAACAAATGATTGATCGCCGTGCCGAGTAATTGAAACAGCACCAGCCATGTCAGACCGCGTAACAGCATCCGTTCTTCCCCCCAAAAGCGTGTCGGCATTATAAGCACGCTGCCTCTATGGAGCGGCATTCGCCAAAAGCATGGTGGGTTGACCGGGCCAAGTGCCCGTGATGATCTACATTGGTTCTCTGGACCTGTCCAAAACTACAAAAACGATGAAGCCAACCGAGCAAAGAAGGAGAGTCGCAATGCCCTCAGTACCCGTAGCGCAACTCAAAGAATATGTCGGCAAGGAACTGGGACGTTCTGCATGGCTCACCATCGACCAGGAACGTATCAACCTGTTCGCGGAAGCCACCGGCGATTTTCAGTTCATCCACGTCGACCCGGTGAAAGCCGCCCAGACCCCGTTTGGCGGCACCATCGCCCACGGTTTCCTGTCGCTGTCGCTGATACCCAAGCTGATCGAAGACATCCTGATCATGCCCGAAGGCCTGAAGATGGCGGTCAACTATGGCCTGGACAGCGTGCGCTTCATCCAGCCCGTGAAGGTCGACTCCAGGGTGCGCCTGGCTGTGACCCTGACCGACGCCACCGAGAAAAAACCTGGGCAATGGTTGCTTAAAGCCACCTGCACCCTGGAAATCGATGGCCAGGAAAAACCGGCCTACATTGCAGAATCGTTGTCACTCTGCTTCGTCTGAAACCTGGCTGTGGTGAGCCCGCCCGCTCACCACAATTCATGTAAATTTATGTATAGATCTCGCAGCTGCGGCATACTCGGCGCTCAATTATCCGGATCCCGCTATGCGCCCACTCGCTCCCCTTGCTCTTGTCCTGTTGCTCACCGCGTGCGGCGACGGCGAATCGCTGTTGCCGCCCGATGCGCGGCTGCCCGATGGCGGTCGTTACCGTGGCGATGTGGTCAATGGCTTGCTGCAAGGCCAGGGCCGGGTGGATTACCCCAATGGCAGTTGGTACGCGGGCCAGTTCGATAAAGGCCAGTGGCACGGCCAGGGCGAATGGCATGGCAGCAACGGCGAGGTCTATAAAGGCCAGTTCCAGCAGGGCCTGTTCGACGGCCAGGGCAGCCTGACCACGTCGGGCAACAGCTACGTCGGCGGTTTCAAACAAGGTAAGCGCAACGGCGAAGGCACCCTCAAAGAGGGGCAGATGACCTATCGGGGCGAATTCAAGGACGACCAGTATTCCGGCCTCGGCCGCCTCGAGTTGGCCGACGGCAGCCAGTACCAGGGCCAGTTCGCCCACGGCAAGCCCAACGGCGAAGGCCAGCGCAACGACGACAGCGGCAACCAGTTCAGCGGCCGCTTCGTCGATGGCCAACTGGAGGGCAACGGCACCTTCAACAGCGCCGACGGCGACATGTACATCGGCCATTTCAAACAAAACCAGCTCAACGGCAAGGGCCGCTACGAAAACGCCGACGGCGACGTATGGATCGGCGAATTCAAGGAAGGCGCCCTCAGCGGCAAGGGCGAACTGATCGGCGTCGATGGCAGCCACTACGTCGGCCAGTTCGTCGACTGGCGCTTCACAGGCACAGGCCGCCTGAACCTCACCGACGGCAGCTTCTATATTGGCGGCTTCGACAGCGACAGCTATCAAGGTCGTGGCACTTTGGTGCTCACCGACGGCACCGTGCAGGCCGGCACCTGGGTCAACGGCATGCGCGTGCGCGACGCCGAGGGCAAATTGTTGCCTGACCCGCTGGAAATCGGCCTGTTTGCCCAGGGCCACTTGCTGGATGCCGCCCTCGCCGCCGTGCCCGCGTCCAAATCGGGGGTGGAGCTGTACACCCTGGTGGTGGCCGGCGACGGCAAACAAAGCGTGTTCCTGCGCGAAGCCGACTACGTCAGCAACATGCTTGCCACGCGCTTCGGCGCCTACGGCCAGATCCGCCTGGTGAACCATCGCGACCATATTGCCGACCGCCCGATGGCCACTCGCGAAAGCCTGCGCCGCGCAGTCCAAACCCTGGCCGAACGCAGTGGCCCGCAAGACCTGGTGTTTATCTACCTGACCAGCCACGGCACTCACGAGCACGAACTGGTGCTCGACCAGCCGCGCATGGAGCTGGCCGACCTGCCGGCCGATGAGCTGGCCGCCGTGCTGGCACCGCTGAAGAACCGCGACAAGATCATCGTGATTTCGGCCTGCTACTCCGGCGGGTTCATCCCGGCCCTGAAGGACGAACACACCCTGATCATGACCGCCTCGCGCGCCGATCGTGTGTCGTTCGGCTGCTCCGAAGAGGCCGACTTCACCTACTTCGGCGACGCCCTCTTCGCCCAGGCCTTCAACCAGACCGACGACTTGCAGCAAGCCTTCAAGCTGGCACAGACCCACGTGGCCGAACGCGAACAGGCGGACAACTTCGAAGCCTCCGAACCGCAGATCTGGGCCCCCAAAGGCGTAATCGCCCATTGGCAATTATTACGCAAACAGCAGGCACGAAAGGCGCTCGAAAGCGTCTCAATGAATAGCAAGGAAGCCAAGAGCAACTAAGCTGAATCTGTATCAAGGGGGAAACATCATGTACCTGACGCCTCAGCATATCTTGCTCGCCGGAGCCTCCGGCTTGACAGGGGAGCACCTGCTGGACCGCCTGCTCAACGAGCCGACCGTGACCCGCGTGCTGGCACCCAGCCGCAAGCCTCTGGCCGAGCATCCACACCTGGAAAACCCGGTGGGCGACCCGGCAGTATTCCTGCCGCAACTGAGCGGCCAGGTGGACATCGCCTTCTGCTGCCTGGGCACCACCATCAAGCAGGCCGGCTCCGAAGAAGCGTTCCGCGCCGTCGACCTGGACATGGTCGTGGCCTTTGCCAAGCGCGCCCGGGAAATGGGGGCGCGGCACCTGATCGTGATCAGCGCAATCGGCGCCGACCCGAAATCCTCGATCTTCTACAACCGCGTCAAGGGCGAGATGGAACAGGCGTTGAAAGCCCAGGATTGGCCGCAGTTGACCATCGTCCGACCTTCGCTGTTGTTGGGTGAGCGATTGGAACCGCGGCTGGCCGAGCAACTGGCCGGGCCATTGTCGCGGCTGATTCCGGGCAAGTACCACGGCATTGAAGTGTGCGAACTGGCGCGGGCGATGTGGCGACTGGCGCTGGAAGAGCAGGATGGGGTGCGGGTTATAGAGTCGGACGAGCTGCGCAAGCTCGGCAAATAACACGTAATTCCAGGCAGGACACCATCCAAATGTGGGAGCGGGCTTGCTCGCGAATGCGGTGGATCAGTCAATGATACAG
>NZ_JBSVWQ010000056.1:0-33419 GCF_054071215.1 Pseudomonas sp. SDO5522_S412
TGTGTCAGTCAGCAGAGGTATTGGCTGGTCCACCGCCTTCGCGAGCAAGCCCGCTCCCACATTTGATCTGCGGTGTTCTGGCGTTCGCGCGTCAGGTTTTGCGCGGGTGCAGGCACTCTATCGAGCGGTCGACCATGGCCTTGGCGATTTCCAGCAGGTGCCATACGGCGAGGACTTTGGCACGCTCGGGGCTTTGCAGTTGTTCGCCACAGTCGAGCGCGGTGGCCGAGGCGCTGTGCAGCAGGTCGGCAGTGAAGAGCAGGGAGTCTTCGAAGCTGATGTCGTCGCTGATGGCGTAGAAGCTGGTCGAGGGTTGCGGCGGGTCGGTGGGCAAGTAGTGGTCGAGCGCTCGGGTGAAGGCGGCGCGGTCTTTGGCCTGGTCACGGGGTGGATCGGGGACGATCTTGAACATGGTGTAGCTCCTATTGACCTGAAGAAGCTGCCACCTTCGCTGCTAAACGTAGGGTGGCGGCTGTACGCGGGTTAGCAGACCAGTCAATAGGAAAACCGGCGCACCCGAAGGTGCCCCACGCACAGCCACCATAAAATGTGACCGTAGAACGTGTGCCTATTGAGTTCAGGCTGCTAAACCCGATCACTGAAAACCAGCGACGGACCGAAGACTAGCCACCGACTCCCCCAGGCACAAGGCCGAAAGATTCTCTAGGAAACGTCCCGCAAATTAAAGGGATTCATCTTGCTGGCCCTTTACAAACCATGACCGCTGCATCGATTCATCTACTCGTTAGCCTGCTAACGGGATAGCCTTCCTGCACCCAAAAGTGGCACATTGTCGCACCTGCACCTGTGCATCCATCTGCTGTACGGAAAACCTCCCATGGCTCTGAGCAATTCCCAGCCCTCCGTGGCTACGGCGCCTGCCGCCGGGCAAACCAGCCCGTTGGTGATGCGTGTAATCGGCGCGGTGGCGCTGGCGCATTTGATCAATGACTTGATCCAGTCGGTACTGCCCTCGATCTACCCGATGCTCAAGGCCAATTACGGCCTGACGTTCACCCAGGTCGGCCTGATCACCCTCACGTTCCAGCTCACCGCGTCCCTGCTGCAGCCGTGGGTGGGTTATTACACCGATCGCCATCCCAAGCCGTACCTGTTGCCCTGCGGAATGATCTGCACGCTGGTGGGCATCCTGATGATGTCCCAGGTGGGCAGCTTCCCGTTGATCCTGCTGGCGGCGGGGCTGATCGGCATCGGCTCGTCCACCTTCCACCCGGAAGCCTCCCGCGTGGCGCGCCTGGCCTCGGGCGGGCGTTATGGTTTGGCGCAGTCGACGTTCCAGGTGGGCGGTAATGCCGGCTCGGCCTTCGGCCCGTTGCTGGCGGCGGCGATCATCATTCCGTTCGGCCAGGGCAATGTGGCCTGGTTCGGCCTGTTCGCGGTGTTTGCGTTGTTTGTGCTGTATGCGATCAGCCGCTGGTACGCCCACCACTTGAACCTGTTCAAGCTCAAGCAAGGCCAGGCGGCCACTCACGGCCTGTCCAAGGGCCGGGTGTTGAGCGCGCTGGTGGTGCTGGGCCTGCTGGTGTTTTCCAAGTACTTCTACATGGCCAGTTTCACCAGTTACTTCACCTTCTACCTGATCGAGAAGTTCGACCTGTCGGTGGCCAGTTCACAGCTGCATCTGTTCCTGTTCCTCGGCGCGGTGGCGGCGGGCACGTTCTTTGGCGGGCCGATTGGCGACAAGATCGGCCGTAAGGCGGTGATCTGGTTTTCGATCCTCGGCGTGGCGCCGTTCACCCTGATTCTGCCCCATGTGGACCTGTTCTGGACCAGCATCCTGAGCGTGGTGATCGGCTTTATCCTGGCCTCGGCGTTCTCGGCAATTGTGGTGTATGCGCAAGAGTTGGTGCCGGGCAATGTGGGGATGATCGCCGGGGTGTTCTTCGGTTTGATGTTCGGTTTTGGCGGGATCGGTGCGGCGCTGCTGGGGCACCTGGCAGACATCCACGGCATCGAGTACGTGTACACGCTGTGCTCGTTCCTGCCGCTGTTCGGGGTGTTGGCGATTCTGTTGCCGCGTACCAAAAAGGCCTGATACCAGATCAATCGAGTCGGGCAGATATCCCTGCTGCCCAACGCTTGCGTCAAACGGGTAAATCAACTGCTCCTGCAAAGGGTGTCGGCGTTGCGCCGGTGCCCTGATTTACGCCTACAGCGGGTTGTAGGTGGCCCGCTTCAGGTGTTCGCGCGCCCGGGACAAACGTGAGCGCACGGTGCCAATGGGGATGTCCATGGCGTCGGCGGTGTCCTGGTAGCTGCCGTCGGTCTCCAGTGAGGCGTACAGCGTTTTACGCATTTCCAGCGGCAAATCCGTGATCGCCCGCAGGGTTCTTTCGAGCTTGCGGTTGACCTCGAACTGCCAGTCCAGGTTGTTGTTGTCTTCCTGCCCATGCCACAGCGCCTCATCGAACTCGCAATGCACCGGCTTGGCATACATGCGCCGAAAGTGATTGCGGATCAGGTTCTGGGCAATCCCGCACATCCACGTGCTGGCGGTGGCCTGGCCGCTGAAGCGGTCTCGGCTGCGCCAGGCCTCCAGGTACGTCAGTTGCAGAATATCGTCTGCATCTTCCGGGTTGAGTACGCGTTTATGAATGAAGCGCCGGAGTTTCTTGTGGTGGTCTTCCGACAGGTTCTGGATGGAGCGGTGCGGGTCAGGTGTAAGGTGAACTAAAACATCGATAGGGATATCCATGATTTTTTCCTCAGGGTAGACACGGTCGAAATGATTTCGACGGGAACCCTCTTAGCACTGCCTGTGCCAAGGGAAAAAAATTCATAAGCAATTGATTTATATAAATAAATATCTTGTTTCCGGGCTTTTTTGTGCAAGGTTTTGCACAAGTGGCTGCGGGCGCGTGCCGATCTTTTCACATGCCTGGTATCGTCGATAAACATGGAACCGTAACGGGATTGCCAGCCACACAAGGAAACGAAACTTCCTGTCCAGGCATCTCCATGAAACTTGATCCTTCTATTGATGTGCAAAAAAACCAGAGCCTGGATCAGCCTGTTCCAGCGAGTATTGATAACCCGCCAGTTCGCCAGGCACCCGCCGGGACGGCGGTCGACAATTTCGAGGCGCTGTTCGGCCTGGAGGTTGAACTCAACAGCAAGGCCTTGAGCCGGCGTATGTTGGGGCTGGGCGTGACGCCTGTGGCGCAGTTGACACAACTCTATGAGCAACTGGGCCATCCCGCTCAGGCAACACTGGCGACCATTGCGCGCTCCATCAGGGTTCAACTGTTGCTCAAGCCCAGCCTCGAGAAGTTGCTGGAGCTGACAGGAAACGACCCGGCCCGTACGTTTGTCGTACTCAAGCAGGTGGCTGCGCAGGCACAAGCTGAAGCGCGTACCTCCGAGGCGGCGCTGGCCAGCGATGCCCTGGCGCGGCTGGAGGTCCGCTTCAAGCCGCAGATCCAGGCCGGCTTGAACATCGCGCAGGCCTTGCAGGCAAGCAGTGACGACCCGAGTTTGCGGCAGGCGGTACGCAGTGTGTATTACGCCAGCGTGGTCGCCCGGCAATCGCTCGCCAGCATGATGCAGGCGCTGTTGGGGTTGTTCGGTGGCGATGAGTTTGGCCGCGGGTTGAAATTGATGCGTCGGGCCCTGGCAGACGACATTGCGGCGTATTGCCCTTCGCTCCCCACCGCCCAGCTGCGCACCTTGCTGTTGGGGTTGAGCAGTTGTGGTCAACTGGGCAGTGTGCTGGCCAGCTGCCGTGACTTGATCGATCGGCTGGCCGTATTGCACCCCGAAATTGATCGGGACACCGTAGCGCTGCTGCAGCGCATTCTCGGTTACGCGGGCACGGGCATCGCGTCTGCCGAAGTCCAGCGCCTGGCCTGCGAGTTGGGTGGGCCGGCATCATCCGTCCAGATTGTTTCGCTCAATGCCCTTTACCCCGTGCTCGGGAGCCTGCCCCTGGCGTTGTGGCGCGACAGCAAGGGCCGCCAGGAAGCGTTGCACAATTTCATGGTGGTAATGGATGAGTACGCTCGCATCGAACGAGGCTCCCGGCATGTCGGCGCGCTGCCGATAAACCACTCATGAGTGCGCTGCGGGCAGTCAACGCGATACTGCTCAAGGTTGCACAACGCGCCGAGGTGCTGGGTGCGGTCGTGATCCTGGGCATTGTGTTCATCTTTATCGTGCCGTTGCCGACCTGGCTGGTGGATATCCTGATTGCCGTCAACATTTGCATTTCGTGCCTGTTGATCGTGCTGGCGCTGTACCTGCCCGGGCCGCTTGCGTTTTCCTCGTTTCCGTCGATCCTGCTGTTGACCACCATGTTCCGCCTGGCATTGTCGATTGCGACCACGCGCCTGATCCTGCTGGAACAGGACGCCGGTGACATCGTGGAGGCCTTCGGCAACTTCGTGGTGGGGGGCAACCTGGCGGTGGGGTTGGTGATCTTCATGATCCTGACCATCGTCAACTTCCTGGTGATCACCAAGGGTTCGGAGCGTGTCGCCGAAGTGGCGGCGCGCTTCAGCCTGGATGCCATGCCCGGCAAGCAGATGTCCATCGACAGCGACTTGCGTGCCGGCCTGATCGATGGTGGACAGGCGCGCGACAAACGCGAGCAGTTGTCCCGTGAGAGCCAGCTGTTCGGGGCGATGGACGGGGCCATGAAGTTCGTCAAGGGCGATGCCGTGGCCGGGCTGATTATCGTGGTGATCAACTTGCTGGGCGGGTTCAGCACCGGCATGTTCCAGCATGGCATGAGCGCCGCCGACTCCATGGCGCTGTATTCGGTACTGACGATTGGCGATGGCCTGATTGCGCAGATTCCCGCACTGCTGATCTCCCTGACCGCCGGCATGATCATTACCCGTGTAGCACCGGCCGGGGCGAATAAAGGGGCCAATAACATGGGCGCCGAAATCGCCCGGCAAATGACCAGTGAGCCCAAGAGCTGGATCATTGCTTCGATCGGCATGCTGGCTTTTGCAGCGCTTCCGGGCATGCCGACGGTGGTCTTTATCCTCATTTCGCTGATGACGGGCTCGCTGGGTTATTACCTCATGCGTCAGCGTCAAAAGCAGGACGCGCCCGCAGATGCGGCGGCTGACGCCGTCCCGGCGGAGATCAACGGTGACGAAGACCTGCGCGCCTTTGATCCATCCCGGCCTTACTTGCTGCAGTTTTCATCGGGCCTGCAGGGCTCTGACCGAACAGCGCAAGTGGTTCATGGCATTCGCCAGGCCCGAAACCGCCTGGTTGCCCATATCGGCCTGACACTGCCGCCCTTTAACGTCGAGTTTATTCCCGCCTTATCCGACGATGAGTTTCGCTTTTGCGTGCACGAAGTCCCTGTGATCAAAGCTACCTTCGGTGATCGGGTCGCGGTGGAATCGGCGGCGCTGGGCGTCGAGCCACAAGCAGGTACCCAGGGTCTGGCGGAGCGAGACGAGCAAGACTGGTTATGGTTGGCGCCCGATGATCCGCTGCTCGACGATGCACAGCTTGAGCGCCATACCGCCCATGACTTGATCATCGAGCGCATGACACGCGCGATGCTGCTCAGCGGGCCGCAGTTTCTCGGTATCCAGGAGTGCAAGTCGATTCTCAGCTGGCTCGAGTTCAACCAGCCGGAGCTGGTTCAGGAGCTGCAGCGGATCATGCCGCTTTCGCGCTTCTCTGCCGTGTTGCAGCGCCTGGCCAGCGAGGGCGTTCCGCTGCGCGCGGTGCGGTTGATTGTCGAGTCGTTGATCGAGTACGGCCAACATGAGCGTGAAGCGGATGCCCTGGCCGACTATGCGCGAATCGCCCTCAAGTCGCAGATTCTGCACCAGTACAGCGAGGCTGATGGCCTGCACGCCTGGTTGTTGTCACCGCATACCGAGAATGTCCTGCGCGAGGCGCTGCGCCAGACCCAGACCGGGGTGTTCTTTTCCCTCGACAACGACAGCAGTGCGACGCTGGTGAGCTTGCTCAAGCAAGCCTTTACCGTGCGGGCCAAGAGCAAAAGTGTGCTGCTGGTTGCGCAAGACTTGCGCAGCCCCCTGCGGACATTGCTTGTGGAAGAGTTCAACCATGTGCCGGTGTTGTCGTTTGCCGAGTTGGGCAGTTCGTCGAAGGTCAAGGTGCTGGGGCGGTTTGACCTGAGTCATGACGATCTGCTGCGTGGGGCCGTGGCATGAGTACTGTTTTGGCGATTGCGCATTGCCTTGAAACGGACGGTGCTGCGTGGGGCCGGTTGGTCCGTGCGGCCATGAGGGCCTGACAATGTTTGAGCTACGAGTACTCGATGGTATGCACCAGGGGGCGGCGCTGCCGTTGTTCGGCGAGCAGTGGAGCATTGGTGCGCACCCTGACGCTGACCTGGCGCTATACGACCCGGGCATTGCCGAGCGTCATGTGCGATTGCAGTGTGTTGACCAGCGCTGGTCGGTGCAGGCCGAGGGAGGGGTGATGCAGGATGCCGCCGGCCTGATCCTGGCGCAGATTGCCGACCTGGCACTCAACACGACATTTTCGATTGGCAACGTTCGGCTCTGCGTCACCCGCGCCGACCAGCCCTGGCCTCAGCCGACGGTGACTGCCGAACAGGCGCCCACGCCTGCGGCCGAGCCCCTCGTGCCGCTGAAGCTTTCTTCAATTTCGAGCACGCAGCAGAAACGCTTGATCAGCCTGGTCGTCGTCGTTGCGGTCATCATCACCGCGCTGGGCATGACCACTAGCGGTGACCGCGAAGCCCAGGCGTCGTTGATGTCACCGGTGATCCGCAAGAACGAGCTGGCCTCACCTTTCGAGGTGCGCCAGCAGTTGCTCAGGATGCTCAGCGAGCGCGAATTGATCAACCGTATAAGCATCCAGTTGGTCAATGACCAGGTGCTGCTCGACGGCGATGTACTCCAGGAAGACATGGAGTTGGTATCGCGCATGCTCAGCCGGTTTGGCGAACAGTTCGATACCGCGGTGCCGGTGATGAGCCGGGTCAGGACTCGCGACGGAACGTTCCCTTTCAAGATTTTGCAGATTGTCGGCGGCCCCAACGGTCACGTGGTTCTGGAGCAGGGGAACCGACTGTTTGTGGGGGATGAAGTGGACGGCTTGCGACTGGTGCTGATCGATAACACCAAAGTGGTGTTCGACGGTAAGCAACGCTTCGAGGTGCGCTGGTGAGCCGTGACCTGCAAGCCCGTCTTGAGGCCTGGGAGCAACGCCAGTCGAGTGCGCTGGTCAGCTTCGCACCGGTGTCGGTGCGCGGTCGTATCCAGCGGGTGAACGGCATGTTGTTGCAATGCCGGCTGCCCCAGGCGCGCATCGGTGATTTGTGCCAGGTCGAAAAGTCCATCGGTGAATACATGCTGGCGGAGATCATCGGTTTCGACCAGCAGGATGCAGTGCTGAGTGCGTTGGGCAATCTTGAAGGCGTGCGCGTGGGTGCCAGTGTGCAACGCCTGGGGGTGCCGCACCGGGTACGGGTCGGCGACGATTTGCTCGGCCAGGTGCTCGATGGGTTTGGCCGGCCGATTGCGGGCGATGGCCCCAGCGCCTTTGTGGAGGCCGACATCGCAGAGGCGAGCACGGTGTTGTGCGAGGCGCCGTTGCCTACCGAACGCCCGAGGATCAGCCGGGCGTTGTCCACCGGCGTACGCTCGATTGATGGATTGATCACGCTGGGAGAAGGCCAGCGCGTCGGCCTGTTCGCCGGTGCGGGGTGCGGCAAGACCACCTTGTTGGCCGAGATCGCCCGAAACGTCGAGTGCGATGTGATCGTGTTCGGGTTGATTGGTGAGCGCGGACGCGAGCTGCGGGAATTTCTCGACCATGAGCTGGATGATCAACTGCGCGCCAAGGCGGTGCTGGTGTGTGCCACCTCCGACCGCTCAAGCATGGAGCGCGCCCGCGCGGCGTTCACTGCGACAGCGCTGGCCGAAGGGTTCCGGCGCAAGGGCCAGCGGGTACTGCTGCTGATTGACTCCCTGACCCGATTTGCCCGGGCCCAGCGTGAAATCGGCCTGGCCGCGGGCGAGCCCCTGGGCCGCGGCGGCTTGCCACCGTCGGTATACAGCCTGATGCCGCGCCTGGTGGAGCGGGCCGGGCTGACCCGTGACGGAGTGATTACCGCCATCTACACCGTGCTGATCGAGCAGGACTCGATGAACGATCCGGTAGCGGATGAAGTGCGCTCCCTGCTCGACGGCCACATCGTGTTGTCACGCAAGCTGGCCGAGCGTGGCCACTACCCGGCGGTGGATGTGCTGGGCAGCCTTTCGCGGATCTTGAGCAACGTCGCCACGCCCGAGCATATAAGGGCGGGCACCGCCTTGCGCCGCTTGTTGTCGGCGTACCAGCAGATCGAACTGATGCTCAAGTTGGGCGAGTACCAACCCGGCAGTGATGCCCTGACCGACCTGGCGGTGGACAGCCGCCAGGCCGTCGATGGCTTTCTGCGCCAGGACCTGCGTGAGCCGGCCGCGATGGCGATGACGCTGGACCAATTGATGGAGTTGACCACCGATGTCCCTTTCTGAAATCGATACCTTGCGGCGTTTGCGCAAGCACCGGGCTGACCGGGCGGAGCGCGCGCTGCGTGCCGCCAAAAGGCAACAGCAAGCGCTGCTGTTGCAGATCCGGCAGGCGGCGGATGCCCTTGAGCAGACCCGGCTGGACGAAGCCCGGAAAACCGCTGAGTTGCTGAGCAAGCATCAAGGGCAAGTGATCTCGTTCCAGGACATCAAGTCCTGGAATGCCCAGGAGCGCACGTTGTCCGCCGACACCCGCCGCGAAGAAGGGCAGTTACATGAGCTGCACGGCCAGCGCGATGAGCAGTTGATCCACATCGACAGCGCGCAGAAGCAGGTTACCCAGTGCTTGCGCGAGGTTGAAAAACTCCAGGAACTGTCCCTTTTGTTGGGGCAGGAAGAAGCCGTGCAGGAAGAAACATGACGCAAGTTCCAGTGAACAGTCCTGAGCGCCCGCGTCCGGGCGAGCCTCGGGATGAACGTGAACCCGGCCCGGCGGCGATAGTGCCATGGGAGCACGGACGGTTATTTGCCCAGCTGTTTGGCAACGATGATGAAGGGGGCGGTTTCGGTTCCGCCCTACCGGGAACCCCTGCATCAAGTCATGCCGCGATGATCGCGGCCATGACCGAGCAGTTGGTACCGCGGATTCACGCCGCTGTTCAGTGGCCTTTGCACGCTGTGCTTTACCTGCCGAGCCTGGGGCGGATCAACGCCAGCGTGCGCCGCGAGCAAGGTACCTGGAACGTTGAGCTGGAGGCGCAGGAAGAGCGCACCGCGCGCTGGTTGCCTGGGGTGCGCCAGCACCTTGAGGACGGGCTGGCCGGCGCGTT
Source organism: Pseudomonas sp. SDO5522_S412 (assembly GCF_054071215.1). Taxonomy (NCBI): domain Bacteria; kingdom Pseudomonadati; phylum Pseudomonadota; class Gammaproteobacteria; order Pseudomonadales; family Pseudomonadaceae; genus Pseudomonas; species Pseudomonas sp. SDO5522_S412. The sequence goes on from NZ_JBSVWQ010000056.1 coordinate 9,332, forward strand.
GGCGCAGCCTGTCACCGTACACCTGGCACATGTGGACCCGGCATGATCATGCCGTTTTTAACCTTGCCGGTGGTCAGCGGCGCCAATGTCGCGGCGCGGCGCAGGCTGGGGCGCGGCTTGCGCATGGCGTTTCAGGTCGCGGGGCAGAACGGTGAACTGTTGATGGAACCGGGCCGTGCCCCCGCAGGCGTCAAGCCGCTGTTTTTCGAGAGCGCCTGCGGGGTGCTGGCTTTCGCCGAACCAGGGCCGCTGTTCAGCCTGCTGGGGGAGTGCCCGGTGACGCTGGCAGAGGCCGACAACGATCCAGACTCGTGGTTCTGGGAACTGTTCCAGCACCACTTGAGCCCGCAGGTGCGGGGGCTGTTTGGCTTCCTGCGGTTGCTGCCGGCGCCCAGGAAATTGAACTTCGGTTGTCGCTTCACGGTGACGCTGGGGAAGTCCAGGGTCGTGGGTTACCTGTGGCTGACTCCTGAGCGCTTGCTGGCACTGTGCGAGGCCGGTCCGTGGCAGTCGATAGCGGGGCCATTGCCGGCGTCGTTCCAGTTGGCAGTGGCGATGACCCTGGGCCGCCTGAAGCTATCCATCACGCAATTGAGCGGTGTCCGTGCCGGTGACGTGGTGATGCTTGAGCAACCCTTTTTCGATGTGCAGGGCAATGGTCACCTGTATGTCGGCAAGCACCGGCTGCAAGGGTGCATTGATGATGAATCCGGGCCGTTGTGCCTGACGCTTGTTTCGATCGAGGAAACGTCCGTGGACGAGGATTTTGCAACATCGCAGTACCCGGGGGATGAGCTGGATGAACCGGTAGTGGATGTCTTTGGCCACGAGCCTTTCGATGAGTTGAACATGGCCCTGACGGTACGTTGTGGCACCCTGAACCTGACCCTGGGCGAACTGCGCAATCTCGCCCCCGGTGCGGTGTTGGGCATTGCCGGGTACGCGCCGGGCATGGCCGGGCTTTATTACGGCGACAGGCCGATAGGGCAAGGGCAGTTGGTGGAAGTTGATGGGCGCCTTGGTTTGCAGTTGTCCCGCGTGATTTTTTCGCGATGACATTTCAGGGGGTCGACCCTCTTGTCCTGGCGCTGTTTTTAGGTTCGTTGTCGCTGATGCCAATGCTGCTGATCATCTGCACATCGTTCTTGAAGATCGTGATTGTGCTGATGATCACCCGTAACGCCATCGGCGTGCAGCAGGTACCGCCGAGCATGGCCATCAACGGAATAGCGCTGGCCGCGACACTGTTCATCATGGCGCCCGTGGGGTACCAGATTGCCGAGAACGTCAAGGCCTCGCCCGTGGACACGAGTAGCGTGCAAAGCCTTCTGGAAACCGGGCAGGCGGCCATACAGCCGTTGCGTGTGTTCATGCTGCGCAACACCGATGCCGATGTGTTGACTCACCTGCTGGAAAACAGTGCGCGCATGTGGCCGCCTGAAATGGCGCAGAGCACCCAGCGCGAAGACTTGATCCTGCTGGTCCCGGCCTTCGTGCTGTCGCAACTGCAGGCGGGGTTCGAGATCGGCTTTCTGATCTACATCCCGTTCATCGTCATCGATTTGATTGTGTCCAACCTGCTGTTGGCCCTCGGTATGCAGATGGTCTCGCCCATGACCATTTCGCTGCCGCTCAAACTGCTGTTGTTCGTCATGGTTTCCGGGTGGTCGCGGCTGCTCGACAGCCTGTTCCTTTCTTACCTCTGAGTGCCCTATGGAACCGATCGTGCTGTTCAAGCAGGGCATGTTGCTGGTGGTGGTGCTGTCGGCGCCGCCGCTGATCGTGGCGGTGGTCGTCGGTGTGTTGACGTCGCTGGTGCAGGCCCTGATGCAGATACAGGACCAGACGCTGCCCTTTGGCATCAAGCTGGTTGCGGTGGGTATCACGCTGATTTTGACCGGTCGCTGGATTGGCGTGGAGCTGATCCAACTGATCAACCTGATGTTCGACATGATTGCCCGCTCGGCATTGAACTGAGGGCCTGCGTGTGCTGCTTTATCTTGAATTCCTGCCCAGCCTGCTCGTGGCCATGGCGCGCATTTATCCCTGTGCATTTCTGGTGCCTGCGTTTTGTTTCCAACATATACGCGGTATGCCCCGCCACATCATCGTGATGGTCATGGCGTTGATTCCGGCGCCCGGCATTCATGCCGTCCTGGCTGCCAAGGATTACTCCGCGCTGATGATCAGCGGGTTGGTACTCAAGGAAGCTGCCCTGGGGTTTTTGCTGGGGATTCTGTTGGCCATGCCGTTCTGGATGTTCGAATCAGTGGGCGCACTGCTGGATAACCAGCGGGGGGCTTTGGCGGGTGGCCAACTCAACCCCTCGCTGGGGCCGGATGCGACGCCGATCGGGCACCTGTTCAAACAGTTGGTGATTTATTTGCTGATTGCCGTCCTGGGCTTGAGCGTGCTGACCCAAGTGATCTGGGACAGCTACCTGATCTGGCCGCCAACCGCCTGGTTGCCGCTGCCGGCGGTCAATGGCTTCAGTGTATTCATCGGGCTGCTGGGCGATACTTTTACCCACATGATGCTGTATGCCGCACCGTTTATTGCCGTGCTGCTGTTCCTGGAGTTCGGCTTCGCCTTGTTGGGCCTGTACAGCCCGCAATTGCAAGTCTCTACCCTGGCAACGCCGGTCAAGAGCTTGGCGGGGCTGGTTATCCTGCTGCTGTACTTCCCGCTGTTGCAGGACTTGATCGTCGGGCGCATGGCGCAGTTGGGAGACCTCAAGCATTCCCTCGGCCTGATGTTCAGGGGCTCGGGACATGAGTGATTCGGGTGAGAAAAAACACGCGGCCACGCCCAAGAAACTTAGGGATCAGCGCCAGAAAGGCCAGGTCGCCCAAAGCCAGGACGTCGGTAAGCTACTGGTGTTGACCGCCCTCAGCGAAATCGCGTTGTTCACCGCCGAAACCAGCATGCAGCGCTTCCAGCAGTTGCTGGTGATGCCCATGTCACGTTTCGGGCAGCCCTTTGTGCGGGCGCTGGAGGAAGTGCTGACGGAAGGCTTGATCGTGTTTTTTTCCTTCGCCTTGCTGATGGCCGGATTGGCGATCGCGGTGAAGTTGATCAGCGGCTGGATTCAGTTCGGTTTCCTGTTTGCGCCGGAAAGCCTGAAGCTGAATTTCAGCCGTCTCAACCCAATCAGCCAGGTCAAGCAGATGTTCTCTGCCAAGTCAGTGACGAACCTGTTGATGGGGTTGGCCAAGGCGCTACTGCTTGCGCTGATTTTGTACGTGGTGATCAGTCCGTCACTAGGGGCCTTGATCAATCTGGCCACCAGCGACCTGCAGAGTTACATCCTCGCGCTGATCATCCTGTTTCGCCATCTGCTGCACGCTTGCCTGGGATTGCTGCTGGTCCTGGCATTGATCGACATGGCGCTGCAGAAGCACTTCTTTGCCAAGAGCATGCGCATGACTCAGGTCGAGGTGGTCAAGGAATACAAGGACATGGAGGGCGACCCTCACGTCAAGGGGCAGCGCCGCGCCCTGGCCCAACAGCTGGCCCAGGAGGAGCCGAAGGTCAAGTTGCCCAAGCTGGAGGAGGCCGACATGTTGGTGGTCAACCCGACGCACTTTGCGGTCGCGCTGTACTACCGGCCGGGCAAAACGCCGCTGCCGCTGCTGGTGGATAAAGGCACGGATGCCGAGGCCCGGAAACTGATAGACCGGGCCAAGGCGGCCGATGTGCCGGTGATCCAGTGTGTATGGCTCGCGCGCACGCTGTACGAGAAGAAGCTTGGGGCGAACATTCCCCGGGAGACGTTGCAGGCGGTAGCGTTCCTCTACCGCACCCTGCGTGAGCTCAATGACGAGGCCAAGCGTGAAACGCTGGAGTTTCCGGAGCTTAAGCAACGTTAACGGTAGCGGTGCACGTCCAGCATATCGAGGCAGCCCAGCGAAAGCAGCTTGCCGATGATCTCATCTGCCTCCTCTGCACCTGGCGGCAGCGCGTGCCAGATCACCAGGGCATCCCTGGCATCGAGACAGGCAAAGCAGCCGTCAAACGCCACCGCCTGTTCAAAAAGCCGCTCCAGCACCCGTTCCAACTGTCCGGCTTCCAGCGCTCCACGGTCGACCAGCAACGCAAGCCCGGGTTTACCACCGGCCTTTAACCGGCACACGCTTATGCCCGGGCCCAGGGACAGGTGGGCGTCCTTGCCGCCCACCAGGTTATCCAGGAATACCTGGCGAGACGACGTATCGTTCGGCCCCATGGAACTTACCGTTCCAGTGAGATCGTTTGATAGTCGGAGCGCTCGCCGGCAGGGCCCGATTCGACGCGCATCTGCGGCGGCCACCAGACCACCAGCTTATCGGCGCCCGATTGCGGGCGTGAACAGGAGTCGCCCTTGCACGTCGGCGTACAACCAACGATAAGCAGGGCCAGGCCGAGGAGGGTGAGTAGGCGTTTCATGGCGCGTTCTTCCGGGTGGGGGTGATCAGGGAGGGGCGGGACACACCGATGTGTTCATCTTTGACCACGGGCCGCATGGCGATAAATACCTCCGCCTCTTCTCCCGGCTTGAGCCAGGCACGTGGCCAGACGCTGACGGCCAGGGTCTGGGAGTTGCTGCATTCTCTTTCATCGATGCGCACGTTACGGTTGAACTGATTGCGTACCACCACCACGGCCACATTGAACTGCGGGCCTGCATACCATTGGCTGCGTTCGGTGTTCAGGGCCAATAGCTCGCGGGTGCTGCACAAGGTGTCCAGGCCCAGTGGCATGGGCGCGGCCTTGAAGGCCGTGGGTACTTGCCCGCTGACGAGGTGAGCCAGGGTGCTGGTGATGTCGCTGCGCTTGATCACCGGTTGATGCTCGGCATACCGCCGGGCCAATGGCTTGAGTGCGGCCTGCAGTTCGGCTTGATCCTCCTGGGGCAAGTAGCGTGAAGGATCAGCCTGATCGCCGATCACGCGCGGCGTCAGGATAAACAGGCGTTCGCGCCGGTTGTTCTGGCGCTCGGAGGAAGAAAACAGGGCCTTGCCCAGCAGCGGAATGTCTCCCAGCAGAGGGATCTTGCTTTGTTTGTCGGTGCTTTCAGTGACATGGAAGCCACCGACCACCAGCGAACGTTTTTCCGCCATGACCGCCTGGGTGCTGACTTTGCCGCGGCGTACATCGGGGCTGGTGCGCGCGGGGTTGGACTCGTCGAAGTTACCGTCCTCGATATCCACCACCAGGTGGATCTGGTGATTGCCGCGGGTAGTGATCACCCTCGGTACCACCTGGAAGCTGGTGCCGACGGTGATGGGCAGGATGGTTGCAGTCTCGGTGCCGGCGGTGAGGTATTGGGTGCGGTTGAAATCGATCACCGCCGGCTGGTTTTCCAAAGTAAGCACCGACGGGTTGGACACCATGGTCGCCAGGCCACGTTGCTCCAATGCGCGAATATCGGCGTTGAAACGATCACGGTGCTCGATCGACAGCTGTGATGAAGACCCGGGCGCCATGTTCACGCCACCCCGGAAACGGCTGTTTTGAAAACCCCATCTAATCCCGAATTCCCGCAGTTGAGTGCGCTCGATATCAAGAATGATCGCATCGATTTCCACCAGCTTGCGGGCGACGTCGAGCTGGCTGATCAGCTCACGGTACATCGCCTGGCGCTCCGGCAGGTCGTAGATCAGGATGGCGTTGTTGCGCACATCGGCTTCGACTCGGATTTTGCTGGTGGAGACCGGTACCCGAGGGGTGAGTGACATGCCGGTGTCCGACGGCACCGGGTTCATCGCCTGGCCGAGCATTTGCCCCAGCATCGGGTTACTCAGGCGCGGAAATACCGGGGTTATGGGTGAGGGTTGGGAGGCAGAGGGAGGGCGTTGGCTCATGCCTGAAAGCGTCGAGGCCGTGCGAGGTTCCAGCAGCCCCCGCAGCATGCTGGCAACGCCTGGGATGGTCAGTTTCTCGCCGCGATAATCAATCTGGCGGTCCGCCGCATTGGCGAACTTCAGCGGGTAGCTGAGGACGCTCTGCTTTTCATCCGGGGACTTGCGCTGGCTGCTGAACTGCTTGATCTGTTCGATATAGCGCTTGGGCCCGGAGACCAGTACGACGCCGTCCTCAGGCAATTCGCCCCAGCCGAAGCGGCTATCGAGCAAGCCTATATCGGTGAGGGCCTGCTTGAGGTCGGCGATGGTCTCGGAGGAGACCTCCAGGCGTGCAGATTCCTGTTGGTCCAGGGTGCTGACGTACAGCGTGTTGTTGTACAGGTACCACTGGAAGCGGTGCTCTACGCCGAGCCTGTCGAGAAGCGATTGTGGGGTATTGGCGCGTATTTTGCCGTTGACGTTGCCTTCGAGGAGGCCGTCGATTTGCAGTTGGGTGCCGAAGGTCTGGGCGAAGTCTTCCAGCACATCCCGCAGGGGCTTGTGTTCGGCCTCATAGGCATAGGCGGTGTTTTTCCATTCGCTGGGGACGGCGGCCAGGGTGCTTTCCAGGGGCGCCAACAACCAGGGCATGAGGATCAGGTACCGCCAACGGGCAGGCTTTACGGCGGCGGCAGGCGAATTGACGCGCAAGCGGATGTGCTTGTCGATCTTGTTAGGCATTGAGAATTCTCTGTTTTAGTGACGCAGCGACCGAAGCGAAGTAGGCCTAAGTTTCCGGGCTGGGCTGGCAAGGTGCGCAACAATGCCCCGCCAGGTATCACGCTGGTTCAGCAGGGTTTCGAGTTTGCCAAGCAGGTGGGGCAGGGCACAGTCGCCAGGGAGTTTTTGAAGCAGCCAAAGATGACCAGTCATTGCTTCCTGCGCCAAGGCACCCTGGAAATGCCTCAGACTTTCCAGTCCGAGGCGCATCCACGCCTCCAAGGCTCTTTTGTCGACCCGATGGTGGGTCAGTTGAACACTGATCAAAAAAGCTTGTTGGTCGCGCCGCACCTTGATTTCGTCATTATCTTCAAACAACGTGATCAGCGGTTCGCTGCTACTCAACCAACGACCGAGTAACGCTTCCACTCACTGTATGCCTTCGATAACGGTCTTGGCTGTTTCGCTCATGTAATTGGTGTAGGTGGAACTGGCTGATAACGTGGCCGCGAGGAAGACTTTTTCGTCATTCATTGCCGCCAGGGCTTCGTCGTTGTTCAATCCATCGCGTTCTATCTTTTCAAAGCGCTTTTGCGAATTTTCCAGTTGCCTGTAGAGATTCGCTTGCAGGCGATAATCAAAGCTCATTGGTTTTGCTCCAGAGGATGTTACGTTCTGTGTGGCTCGACGCGTGATTCCAGTTCCACGGGTATTTCGTTAAACGTCAGCGCTCGTTGAACCGCAGCCCCTGCGTGTTATTGGGTTGAACCCGACGTGCCGGAATTCCATAGGGTTTCCACCATCGAATCCCAGTCGATCCGAAATCCACCTTCGGGCGTTTCCAGAATGAGCATTTGAGGTGCGATGTTCTCCTCGGTGCGCAGTGTCCAGGGAAGGTCTGTGTGCCTGCTCAGCCACTGGTCTACGTTTTTACGGTCCAATGGATTGCAGAGCAAAGTGGCTTCGATTCGCGGGACCTGGGTGGCCAGTAATTGCTTTAGCAGGACGCTCAGGCGTTGGGGGGAGACTGTTTCCTCCAGCAGGTTACGAATGGCCAGGCTGGTGATGGAGGCGGCAATGGGTTCAATGTTGTCGCAGATAGCCTGGCGTTCAATCTCCCAGCGTTGCAACTGAGTGTTGGCGCGTTCCCAGAACTCACGGCAAGCATTTGCGTAAAGTATTTCGCGCTGCTCTTCGGCCTGGCGTAGTAGTTCGCGCGCTTCGGCTTTGGCGCGAATAAGTAATGTGCCCGCCTGAGCACAGTCGATTAGCATCTCTCGGGCAATCAGGGTTTGTGGCAGGTCCTGGCCTTTATTCAGCTCAATTTTACGTCGGCATAACATGCAGGTTGTTTGCTCCTGATCAGGGCCACGCGTGATCATTCGTGATGGCGGTAGCTCGCCAGATGACGGCTCGCCACAGAGTATCCAGCCGACCATGACGGTCGGGCAGGTTGGAATATCTCTCCAGGTCGACTACCCGTTGATTCGCAAAGCCAAGTCGTAGGCGTTGCCATACCGCAGGCTCAACCCAGGCGCGCAGGTATTGCAGAGGATCGTCTGTGTTCAGTACCCGTGAGTCCGCAGGGAGCGCTTTGGCAAGGCGCTGACACCAGAGGTATTCATCCTCCTCCAGCAAGTGGTCGCGTACAGGCTGGCAGACACTGCCGATCAGCGTCAGCATGCGGTCGCGTTGTGGTGGGGAGGCTTGCACCAGGTGCAGCAAGGCAGGGGAGGGTGAGGGTGGCAGGCAGGGGGTGATGGCCAGTGCGGTGCTCACTCGTTCATGCCGGCTGCGACATAGATCGGTCGAGGCGATATATGGTCTGAGGACCTCCCAGTCACACGCTGGCGTTTCCCATGGGCGGGCCCACCATCGAACCCACGCCAGCTGATTACTCATGAACAGACGGGTTTAGTGAGGCATGAGCCGGTACGACAGATGAGTCGTGTTGTTGATTCATCCCCCGTTTGCGCCAGATAAACGCGCCAGCCCCCGCAAGCGTCAATATGATGAGCAATACGGTAAGACTCATGCGCCAGAAACCGAGATCGTTATCCTGAACCAGGAACGGACCAAAATAGGTCAGACGTTGCTGCTCCAGATACGCCGCGGCGGGGACAAACACTACGGTTAATTTTTGAGTGTTTTCTACAGCAGCTGCCATGCCGGGGATACTGCTGGCCACCATCCTGCGTACTCGGGGGCGGATATTATCAGGCTCAAGTCGTGGATCATGTTTGATGAACACCGAGGCTGATGCCGGTTGTACGGGTTCACCCGGGGCAATCCGTTCGGGGAGCACGACATGGACTCGAGCGACGATGACCCCGTCGATGTTCGACAAGGTTGCCTCCAGCTCCTGAGACAATGCATAGATATAGCGGGCACGTTCTTCCAGGGGTGTTGAGATAACGCCTTCTTTACGGAAGATATCGCCCAGGGTCGACCGGGCCAGTTTGGGCAGGCCAGCGGCCTCGAGCGTCCGGACCGCCCTGCTGATGTCCGACGCGTTGACGCGTACAACAACGCCGTCTTTGGCTGGCACCTTTTGGGCCCGGATTTGTTTATCCGCGAGTTCAGCAACAACCTCATTAGCCTCCTGTTCGGACAGTCGGCTATGGAGTTCTACTTTTTCACCGCAACCGGCCAGCAGCAATGCCAATGATAAAACTAATGGGGTGGTGATCCAGCGGAGCATGACTTACCTACTGAAGGTTGGTTATTTTCTCGCAACATTGCACGGTTTTGCTGATGACCTTGACTGACATGGACAGCTCCCGATGGGCGTCTGAAAGTGACTTGGCAATTTGATGCATTTCCGTTGATTTTTTATTAAGGCTCAGGTCACGCAAACCTTTGGTCGCACGTTTTGATAGCCTCGTTAAATGAGAAGACTGTTCGGATAGCGCGTTCGTACCGACCATTGAATTTTGGCTACCCGGGGAAGACGCGCGATCAACCAGGCTGGCTTGGAAAAAATTCATGTCGGAAGCAGAGGTATCAATACCTCGTGATTCAACCGTTCGTGAAACCGGGCGTTCTGTGAAGTCGTCAGCGAGCACGCGCATGTAAACCTCCGGCAAGACGCTAGGAACGTTCTTGTTGGTTTGGGAGTAATGTTGGTTTTTTTCGACGGTTCAGCATGAGCCATGCTAGCAAACGGGTTGCTTCCTCTATGTTTAATAGAGGAAGCAAAGGTTTAAAACCTTAGTTTGCCTATGTTTTCGAGTTCTTTTGTCAGTATTTCGTTTTTAACCTCCTGTATTTTTAGTCGACGCATTTCAGCTTTTTTTGCCGCTTCGATATCGGCATTGTCTCCGCCACCAAGACTGCCGGCAGTAACCCGCTTGTTAACATCGATTTCACTCATAACATCACCTCTGAGTTGCTTGATTTAAATTTTTTGTTTGTTTGTGCGTTGATGCTTAACCACGAACGTAGACCCATCATTGCCCGTCAGGCATATGAACCAAGCACATGGCTGGCCCGATCGGCGAAGTTGCTGATCATGTAGATGGCCTTTCCTTGAGTGGTTAAATGAAGATTTCAGTTCCAGAAAAAACTGCTGGTCCTGGGTTTAACCTGTTCCGCCGAGTGATATATCCAGTTGTTTCATCCTGTAGTACAGCGTGCGCTTGGCAACCCCCAGTTCCCCGGCTACTCCATCCACGTTGCCGCCGTGACGGCGCAGCGACTCTTCAATCAGCGATTTCTCGATTTGCTGTAGCCGCGCCTTGAGGTTCATCTCTATGTCCTGATGGTCCCTCATCGACTCTGAAAGCGGCGGAAGATCCAACACAAAGCGCTTGGCTGTCGAGCGCAGTTCGCGGACGTTGCCCGGCCAGGAATGGCATAGCAATTGTTGCAGCAGCGAGCTGGATGCCAGGGGTATCGGGTATTTAAAGTACTCGGCTTCCTGGCGGACGATGTTCAGGAACAAGGGGATAATCTGCTCGCGACGTTCGCGCAGGGGAGGGAGGCTGATGCTGATTACGTTCAGGCGAAAATACAGGTCGCGCCTGAATAACCCTTGCTCGACCATTTCGTACAGCGAATGCTGGGCGGACGCGATAACGCGCATGTCCACCGGGATAAAGCGGGTAGAACCCAATCGCTCAACGCCCCGGGACTCCAGTACCCGCAGCAGTTTGGCTTGCAGGGTGAGGGGCATGCTGTCTATTTCGTCGAGGTACAAGGTACCCAAGTGTGCGGCTTCGACAAAGCCTGCCCGTGATTGCATCGCACCGGTGTAGGCGCCGCTGTTGACCCCGAACAGTTGGCTTTCCGCCAGGCTTTCGGGAATTGCAGCACAGTTGACGGCGACGAAGTTGCCTCGCCGGCCCGATAAGCGATGGATGCGTTGGGCCAGGGTATCTTTACCGGTGCCGGTTTCCCCCAGCAAAAGTATGTCGATGTTTAAAGCCGCAGTATTGTTGATAGTGGCTTCAATGGTTGGGCATTCAGTAAATGGATCATCCGTTTCAAACGTGCTTTGATAGGAGGCCGACATATCGCTGTTGCTCCTATTGTTTCTCATTGTTTTACTGAGGGGCTTCCCTGCTGATATGGATAAGTAGAACGGAATTTAGCTGATTTGTCATTCTGTCGGAGAGTGCGAAATAGACGTTTGTGATGTGTGAAAAACCAAAAAATCTTAAGTTAAATATTATCAAGTGGGCGCTCGCTCGTGATTGCCTGATAATGGGTCGGAATAATCTTAAACTCGGGGGTGTCAGGGAGGATTGGCGTATTTTTACGTATTGAGGGCTGTGGTTGTTTTATAGGGTTGCCGTATTAAGATGTCAGGGGATATTTCAAAGTCGATCTTTGTAGAAAGTTGCAAACATCGCCCACAAAAAAGCCGATGCAGTGCATCGGCTTTTTGTTTTGCGGCATAGGCCGCAGGTAAAGCTTATACGTTGAAGCGGAAGTGCATCACGTCGCCATCCTTGACGATGTATTCCTTGCCTTCCAGGCGCCATTTACCGGCTTCCTTGGCACCGGCTTCACCCTTGAACTGGATGAAGTCGTTGTAGGCGATGACTTCGGCGCGGATAAAGCCTTTTTCGAAGTCGGTGTGGATCACCCCAGCCGCTTGCGGGGCAGTGGCACCGACCTTGACGGTCCAGGCGCGTACTTCTTCAACACCGGCGGTGAAGTAGGTCTGCAGGTGCAGCATTTCGTAGCCGGCACGGATCACGCGGTTCAGGCCAGGCTCTTCCAGGCCCAGGGCCTCGAGGAACATATCTTTCTCTTCGCCGTCTTCCAGCTCGGCGATTTCCGCTTCGATCTTGTTGCAGACTGGAACAACGATAGCGCCTTCTTCTTCGGCAATGGCCAGGACCACGTCGAGCAGCGGGTTGTTCTCGAAACCGTCTTCAGCCACGTTGGCGATGTACATCACCGGCTTGGTGGTCAGCAGGTGGAAGCCCTTGATCACCGCCTTTTCGTCGGCGCTCATGCTCTTCATCAGGCTGCGTGCCGGCTTGCCCAGGGTGAAGTGGGCAATCAGTTGCTCCAGCAAGGCTTTCTGGACCACTGCGTCCTTGTCGCCGCCCTTGGCGTTACGCGTGACCTTTTGCAGTTGCTTCTCGCAGCTGTCGAGGTCGGCGAAGATCAGTTCCAGGTCGATGATCTCGATGTCGCGTTTCGGGTCGACGCTGTTGGAGACGTGAATCACGTTTTCGTCTTCGAAGCAGCGGACAACGTGGGCGATGGCATCGGTCTCGCGGATGTTGGCGAGGAACTTGTTGCCCAGGCCTTCACCTTTCGACGCGCCGGCTACCAGGCCCGCGATGTCGACGAACTCCATGGTGGTCGGCAGGATGCGCTTTGGATTCACGATGGCCGCCAGGGCGTCCAGGCGTGTATCGGGCATCGGCACGATACCGGTGTTCGGTTCGATGGTGCAGAAGGGGAAGTTCTCCGCCGCAATACCGGATTTGGTCAGGGCGTTGAACAGGGTGGACTTGCCGACGTTAGGTAGGCCGACGATGCCGCAATTGAATCCCATGGTGTTTCCCCTCGGGTAAAGAGTCAGGCCTTCTGGCTGTGCAGGTTTTTCATCGCACGGTTCCATTCACCGGCGAAGATATCCGGCAGCACGCCGAGGGCAAAATCGATGCTGGCATCGAGTTTTTCCTGTTCGGCGCGTGGCGCACGACCCAGGACGAAATTTGAAACCATACTGGCAACGCCCGGGTGGCCAATGCCAAGCCGCAAGCGGTAGAACGTATTCTGATTGCCCAACTGCGCGATGATGTCGCGCAGGCCATTATGCCCGCCATGGCCGCCGCCTTGCTTGAGCTTGGCAACGCCGGGTGGCAGGTCTAGTTCGTCATGGGCCACCAGGATTTCTTCGGGTTTGATCCGGAAGAAGCCCGCAAGCGCCGCGACAGCCTGGCCGCTGCGGTTCATGTAGGTGGTGGGAATCAACAGACGAACATCCTGACCCTGATGCGAAAAGCGTCCGGTCAGGCCAAAATATTTGCGATCGGCCACAAGATTGACGCCTTGGGCGTGGGCGATACGCTCAACAAAAAGGGCCCCCGCGTTATGCCGGGTCTGTTCGTATTCGGCGCCTGGATTTCCCAGGCCAACGATCAGTTTAATGGCAGTCACGACAGGGGCCCTTCCTTTGGAGTTGTGGATAACATCGCCGTTGGTGCGGCGAAAGTGGACGACAAAAACTCATTAACCGTTAGAGGCCAACTTCGCATTCTCGCCCGCTTTCTCGCTACGTTCCGGTCCGCGATGTTTCCTCAAGCTCCGGCATTACAGAGTGAATTACTCTGCAGCGCCTTCTTCAGCTTCTGGTGCAACGCGTGGAGCGTGTACGTTTGCAACAGCTTTGTCGTCACCGTGAGCCAGTGCAACGAACTCAACGCCTTTAGGAGCCTTGAGGTCGGACAGGTGAACGATTGCGCCGATTTCCAGAGCCGACAGGTCGACTTCGATGAACTCAGGCAGGTCTTTCGGCAGGCAGGTCACTTCGATCTCGGCGATAACGTGCGAAACTTCGCCGCCTTTCTTGACCGGAGCTTCTTCACCAACAAAGTGCACAGGCACGATAGCGGTCAGTTTCTGACCAGCTACTACGCGTACGAAGTCAGCGTGCAGCACGTGGCCTTTAGCTGGGTGACGTTGCAGTGCCTTGATGATGACGTTCTGCTTGGTGCCGCCAACGTTCAGCTCGATGATGTGGCTGTAAGCCGCGTCGTTTTCGAGCAGTTTGGCGATTTCTTTAGCCAGCATGCTGATGGATTCAGGGGCTTTTTCGCCACCGTAAACTACAGCTGGAACCAGGCTTGCGAGACGACGCAGGCGGCGGCTCGCACCTTTCCCCAGGTCGGAACGCAGTTCAGCATTCAAAGTAAAATCGTTCATGTTGTATCTCCAAAATAACCACATTCGCCCTAGCGTTTGCGACCAGCGCTAAAGGCGATATGGGCAAAAAAGCCCCGCCCCAACAGAATGCTGGGGCGGGGCGCTTTTCGTCAGGTTGATGCTGCTAAGGTTTGACCCTTAACGGAACATCGCGCTGATCGATTCTTCGTTGCTGATGCGGCGAACCGCTTCGGCAACTACCGGTGCGATATCCAGTTGACGGATACGCGAACAGGCTTGAGCGGCAGCGGACAACGGGATGGTGTTAGTCACCACCAGTTCGTCCAGCATTGAGTTCTCGATGTTCTCGATCGCTCGGCCCGACAGCACAGGGTGTGTGCAGTAGGCGAAGACTTTTGCTGCACCGTGCTCTTTCAAGGCTTTCGCCGCGTGGCACAGGGTGCCGGCGGTGTCGACCATGTCATCAACCAGAATACAGGTACGCCCTTCGACATCACCGATGATATGCATCACTTCAGAGTGATTGGCTTTCTCGCGGCGTTTGTCGATGATCCCGAGATCCACGCCCAGGGATTTGGCAACAGCCCGTGCACGCACGACGCCACCAATGTCCGGGGACACGATCATCAGGTTTTCAAAGCGCTGGTCTTCGATGTCATCCACCAGGACGGGGGAGCCGTAGATGTTATCTACCGGAATATCGAAGAACCCCTGGATTTGGTCAGCGTGCAGGTCAACCGTGAGAACACGGTCGATACCTACCACGGTCAGCATGTCAGCAACGACTTTCGCGCTGATAGCCACACGTGCGGAACGCGGACGGCGATCCTGACGGGCATAACCAAAGTAAGGGATTACAGCTGTGATTCGAGTCGCTGAGGAGCGGCGGAAGGCATCAGCCATCACGACGAGTTCCATCAGGTTATCGTTGGTCGGAGCGCAAGTCGGCTGAATAATGAAGACATCTTTACCGCGGACGTTTTCATTGATCTCGGCTGTAATTTCGCCGTCGGAGAATTTACCGACAGAGATGTCACCGAGAGGGATATGCAGCTGACGTACAACACGCCGAGCCAGATCGGGGTTAGCATTCCCCGTAAAGACCATCATCTTGGACACGCGCAGTACCTAGAGGCTGAGGGTAACCTGGATGAGTATAGAAAATGGCAGGGGCGGCTGGATTCGAACCAACGCATGGCAGGATCAAAACCTGCTGCCTTACCGCTTGGCGACGCCCCTGTATCTGTTGCAACGAGTACCCAGTACTCGGTTCCTTTAGAGCAGACTTTGCAGCTTGCGATGCAACATCGAAACGTTGCTTCCCTTTGCTACAAACCCTGTAAGGGTCTCTGTAAGAAGGGCCGAGACTTTATCAGCTTCAGCTTTGCTTGGGAAGCCCCCAAACACACAACTTCCAGTTCCGGTTAATTTTGCTTCGGTAAAATTACCTAACAAATTCAAAGCGTTACGTACATCTGGATAACGCCTTGCTACAACCGGTAAGCAGTCATTTCGACTGTTTCCCTTGGGAACGGGGCGCACTTTAATGGGAGGAGAGTTACGTGTCAACAGTGGATCTGAAAAAATTTCTGCTGTACTTACAGATACTTGCGGAACAAGCACGACATACCACGGCTCTTCGGGGTCTACAGGGGTGAGTTTCTCCCCCACGCCTTCGGCAAAAGCGGCGTGCCCACGCACGAAAACCGGGACGTCCGCGCCCAGTGTCAGGCCCAGCGCCGCCAGGCGATCGTGGTCCCAACCCAGTTGCCACAAGTGATTCAGGCCGAGCAATGTCGTTGCGGCATTTGAGCTGCCGCCACCGATGCCGCCGCCCATGGGCAGGATTTTTTCGATCCAGATGTCGATGCCCAGTGGGCAACCGGATTGTTCCTGGAGTTTTTTCGCGGCCTTCACAATCAGGTTGCTGTCGTGAGGCACGCCGTCGAATTCGGTGTGCAACTGGATCACGCCGTCATCGCGAACGGCGAAGGTCAGCTCATCGCCGTAGTCGAGAAACTGAAAAATCGTCTGCAACTCGTGATAGCCGTCTTCACGGCGACCGAGAATGTGCAGCATCAAATTGAGTTTGGCCGGGGAGGGCAGTGTCAGGCGTTGCTCGTTCATCTCACTGCCCCAGCTTGCGCGGTTGCCAGTCCTTGATCACCAGCGTGACGTCAAGGTCGGTGCCATGCAGCTTGATGCGCTCGGGCAGCCAGTAACCGTTCTGTTGCACATAGCTCAGGTATTCGACCTGCCAGCCATCCTGTTCCAGCGAAGCCAGGCGGCTGTCGCCATTGAGGCTCAGGCGGCTCTTGCTGTCTGGCGCAGGAAGACCGCGTACCCACCACACGAGGTGCGATACGGGGAGTTTCCAGCCCATCTGTTCTTCCAGCAGGGCTTCCGGCGTTGGCGCTTCATAGCGGCCCTGATTGGCCACTTCCAGGCTGACTTGCCCCGGCCGGCCGGTCAGGCGTGCCGCACCGCGGCCCAACGGGCCAGACAGGCGAATGTCGTAATAGTCCTGGCGTTGCAGCCAGAACAAGGTGCCGCTGCCCGAATCTTTCGGGGCGCGAATGCCCACCTTGCCCTCGATCTGCCAGCCATCAAGGCTGCTCAGTTGATCCTTGTGCTGCTGCCACTGCGCCGGGTTGCCCGGGCCTTCGACAGATTCACGGGTGCCAAGACCGGAACAGCCGGCAAGCAGGGCAATAAAGCTGAAAACGATAACGTGGCGCAAAAACATAAAATTAAAGGGTCTCGGATCCGGTCAGGCGCTTGATGGTGCTGCGCAGGATTGGGCTTTCAGGCTGTTCCTTGAGGAACTTCTCCCAGATTTGTCGCGCTTCACGCTGCTTGCCATTGGCCCAGAGCACTTCGCCCAGGTGTGCGGCGACTTCCTGGTCGGGGAAGCGCTCCAGCGCCTGGCGCAACAAGCGTTCGGCTTCGTCCAGGTTGCCCAGGCGGTAATTCACCCAGCCGAGGCTGTCGAGTACGGCCGGGTCTTCCGGGTTGAGCTGGTGAGCTTTTTCAATCAGCTCCTTGGCTTCGGCGTAGCGCGTTGTACGGTCGGACAAGGTGTAACCCAGGGCGTTCAGTGCCATGGCATTGTCCGGGTCGCGCTTGATGATCAGGCGCAGGTCTTTTTCCATCTGCGCCAGGTCATTGCGTTTTTCCGCCTGCATGGCGCGGGTGTACAGCAGGTTCAAGTCGTCCGGATACTGCAGCAAGGCTTGCTGGAGGATTTTCCAGGCGCGATCGCCCTGCTTGTTGGCCGACAGGGTCTCGGCCTGGATCAGGTACAGCTGGATCGCGTAGTCCGGTTCGGCATCCCGTGCGGCAGCCAGGCGTTTTTCTGCCTCGTCGGTGCGGCCGTTGTTCATCAGGATATCGGCCTGGCGCAGTTGCGCCGGCAGGTAGTCATTGCCGGCGCCGACCTGAGCGTATTCAAGCAATGCAGCCTGCGGGTCGTTACGCTCTTCAGCGATACGGCCCAGGTTCAGGTGCGCCGAATCCACGTGGCTCTCGCGGGCGATCAGGTCTTCCAGGTAACCCTTGGCCTCATCCCAGGCCTTGGCTTCCAGGCACACCAGCGCCAGGGAATAACGCAATTCGTCATCGTCCGGGTATTGCTGCACGAGGTTGGCGAACTGCACCTTGGCGTCTTCCATGCGGTCCTGTTCGACCAGCATGCGGGCATAGGTCAGCAGCAGGCGCTTGTCGCCCGGGTACTTCTTGATGCTTTTTTCCAGCAGCGGAATCGCTTCCTTGCCGCGGTTGAGGTTTTGCAGCAGGCGGGCGCGCAGCAGGATCGGCGCAATCTCGCCCTCTTCCGGCGGGTGTTGCTCCAGCAGCTTCAGCGCAGCCTCGGGCTCATCATCCTGTTGCAACAACAGCGCCTTGCCGAAAATCAGCTGGCTGTTGTTCGGGTGTTTTTGCAGCAGGCGGTCGAAACTCTTCATCAGGCCGTTGCGGGTGTCCTGATCGGTGTCGGCGGCCGACAGCGCGAGGAAGTCGAAATGCGTGTCGCCCTTGCCCTGCAGGACCTTCTCCATATACACCATGGAGTCGTCATAGCGCCCGGCGCGGGCCAGTTGAATGGCCGCTGCCCGTTGTGCCTCGAGATCGTCCGGGGCGTTTTTCGCCCAGATCAGCGAGGAGTCCAGGGCCGCCTGATCGGCGCCCAGGTACTCGGCGATGCGAAACGCCCGCTCCGAAATCCCCGGATCCTGAGTATTGATGGCCTGGGTCACGTAGTTATCCAGGGCAATGTCGAAACGATTGCGCTGGCCGGCCAGCTCCGCGCTCAGCAGGCTGAAGATCGTCTCTTCACTGAACGAGGAATAAACCTTGGGCTTTTCAGGGGCGGGGGTGCTGTCTTCTACCGGCGGCGTACCGTCCGGCGACACGGGTGCCATGGCCTGGCAGCCGCTGAGAAAGACAAAAGCAAGGAGCAACGCGGAAGATCTATTCATATAGGAAGAGGACGACTAACCTGCGGTCGGATCATCATGACACAAGCCTTCGGCCAAACATAACCGTGTAGGAGCGAGCTTGCTCGCGAAGAACCAGAGGACAACGCGTTTTATCCCGTAACCCAGCGTTATCGTTAACGACCATCGCGAGCAAGCTCGCTCCTACAGATGGCCTTTATAGGCGTAAGCTACTAGGACAATAGCCTACGGTGGTTGTTCTGAATCATTCGAAGTAGGACAATTGTCGGCTTCCCGACATCATCAGCGATATTGAATGGCCTTCCTTGCACTCGGTATTAACCACAAGACTGCTTCTGTAGACGTCCGCGAGCGCGTGGCTTTTACTCCCGAGCAGTTGGTTGAGGCCTTGCAGCAGCTCTGCCGGCTCACCGACAGTCGCGAAGCTGCGATCCTTTCGACCTGTAATCGCAGCGAGCTCTATATAGAGCAGGAACATCTTTCAGCGGATGTGGTGCTGCGCTGGCTGGCCGATTACCACCATTTGAGCCTCGATGAGCTGCGCCAAAGCTCATATGTGCACGAAGAGGATGCGGCAGTTCGTCACATGATGCGCGTCGCCTCCGGGCTGGATTCGCTGGTGTTGGGCGAGCCGCAGATTCTCGGCCAGATGAAGTCCGCCTACGCCGTGGCCCGCGAGGCCGGCACCATCGGCCCGCTGCTGGGGCGCCTGTTCCAGGCCACCTTCAACTCCGCCAAGCAGGTGCGCACCGACACCGCCATCGGTGAAAACCCGGTGTCCGTGGCATTTGCCGCCGTCAGCCTGGCCAAACAGATTTTCAGTGACTTGCAGCGCAGCCAGGCCCTGCTGATCGGCGCCGGCGAGACCATCACCCTGGTCGCCCGCCACCTGCACGAGCTGGGCGTAAAGCGCATTGTCGTCGCCAACCGTACCCTGGAACGCGCCAGCATCCTGGCCGAGCAGTTCGGTGCCCACGCGGTGTTGCTTTCCGACATCCCGGCCGAGCTGGTGCGCAGCGACATCGTCATCAGCTCTACTGCCAGCCAGTTGCCGATCCTCGGCAAGGGCGCGGTGGAAAGCGCCCTGAAACTGCGCAAGCACAAGCCGATCTTTATGGTGGATATCGCCGTTCCCCGGGATATCGAGCCTGAAGTCGGCGAGTTGGACGACGTTTACCTCTACAGCGTCGACGACCTGCACGAAGTGGTCGCCGAAAACCTCAAGAGTCGCCAGGGCGCTGCCCAGGCTGCCGAGGAAATGGTCAGCACCGGTGCCGACGATTTCATGGTGCGCCTGCGTGAACTGGCGGCAGTGGACGTGCTCAAGGCCTACCGTCAGCAAGGCGAACGCCTGCGGGACGAGGAATTGATCAAGGCCCAGCGTATGCTCGCCAACGGCAGCAGCGCCGAAGACGTGCTGATGCAGTTGGCGCGCGGCCTGACCAACAAATTGCTGCACGCTCCCAGTGTCCAGTTGAAAAAGCTTACCGCCGAAGGCCGCCTCGATGCGCTGGCCATGGCCCAGGAACTCTTTGCCCTCGGTGAGGGCGCGACAGAAAGCTCTTCGGATAAAAAACCGCAATGAAAGCGTCACTGCTCAATAAACTGGACGTCCTTCAGGACCGTTTCGAAGAACTGACCGCCTTGCTCGGCGATGGCGAGGTCATCTCCGATCAGACCAAGTTCCGCACCTATTCCAAGGAGTACGCGGAAGTTGAGCCGATCGTGGGCACCTATAAACAGTTGCTCAAGGTTCAGGCTGACCTCGAGGGCGCCCAGGCGCTGCTCAAGGACAGCGACCCGGACATGCGCGAAATGGCCGTTGAAGAAGTGCGAGAGGCCAAGGACAAGCTGATCGAACTGGAAGGCGACCTGCAACGCATGCTGTTGCCCAAGGACCCGAACGACGGGCGCAACGTATTCCTTGAAATCCGCGCCGGCACCGGCGGTGACGAAGCGGCGATTTTCTCCGGCGACCTGTTCCGCATGTATTCGCGCTATGCCGAGCGTCGCGGCTGGCGTGTGGAGATCCTGTCCGAGAACGAAGGCGAACACGGCGGCTATAAAGAAGTCATCGCCCGGGTTGAGGGCGAGAATGTCTACGGCAAACTGAAGTTCGAATCCGGCGTGCACCGAGTGCAGCGGGTGCCGGCCACGGAATCCCAGGGCCGTATCCACACCTCGGCGTGCACCGTGGCCGTGTTGCCCGAGCCCGACGAGCAGGAAGCCATCGAGATCAACCCGGCAGACCTGCGGGTCGACACCTACCGCTCATCGGGCGCCGGTGGCCAGCACGTCAACAAGACCGACTCGGCGATCCGTATCACTCACTTGCCTTCGGGCATCGTGGTGGAGTGCCAGGAAGAACGTTCCCAGCACAAGAACCGTGCGCGGGCCATGTCCTGGCTGTCGGCCAAGCTGAATGACCAGCAGACCAGCGCCGCCGCCAATGCGATTGCCAGCGAGCGTAAGCTGCTGGTGGGCTCGGGCGACCGTTCCGAGCGCATTCGTACCTACAACTTTGCCCAGGGCCGGGTCACCGACCATCGCGTCAACCTGACGCTGTACTCCCTGGACGAAATCCTCGCCGGTGGCGTCGATGCGGTAATCGAGCCGTTGTTGGCCGAATACCAGGCCGACCAGCTTGCGGCGATAGGTGAATAAATGACCATTATTGCCAGTTTGTTACGCGCCGCCGACCTGCCGGACTCGCCGACTGCGCGCCTGGACGTGGAATTGTTGCTGGCCGCCGCCTTGGGCAAGTCCCGCAGCTACCTGCACACCTGGCCGGAAAAAATCGTCAGCAGTGAACACGCGCTGACCTTTGCCGACTACCTGCAACGCCGTCGTGCCGGCGAGCCCGTGGCCTACATCCTCGGCCAGCAAGGCTTCTGGAAGCTCGACCTGGAAGTGGCACCGCACACGCTGATCCCGCGTCCGGAAACCGAGATGCTGGTGGAAGCCGCCCTGGAATTGCTGCCTGCCACACCGGCCAAGGTCCTGGACCTGGGCACCGGCAGCGGCGCGATTGCCCTGGCCCTGGCCAGCGAACGCCCGGCCTGGCAAGTCACGGCGGTCGACCGCGTGCTGGAAGCCGTGGCCCTGGCCGAACGCAACCGCCAGCGCCTGCACCTGAACAACGCCACGGTGCTGAACAGCCATTGGTTCAGTGCCCTCGAAGGCCACACTTACAACCTGATCATCAGCAACCCACCTTATATAGCCGACACCGACCCGCACCTGGTGGCCGGTGACGTGCGCTTTGAACCGGCCAGCGCGCTGGTATCCGGGCATGACGGCCTGGACGACCTGCGGCTGATCATCGCCCAGGCGCCTGCGCACCTCGACGCCGCGGGTTGGTTGCTGCTGGAACACGGTTACGACCAGGCGCCCGCCGTGCGCGACCTGCTGCTGGGGGAAGGCTTTGAAGAAGTCCACAGCCGCATCGACCTGGGCGGCCACGAACGCATCACGTTGGGACGCCGCCCGTGATGAACGACCAGGAGCTGTTGCGCTATAGCCGGCAGATTCTGTTGCAGCATGTCGACATCGAAGGCCAGTTGCGCCTGAAAAACAGCCGCGCGCTGATCGTCGGCCTGGGTGGCCTCGGTTCGCCAGTGGCGCTGTACCTGGCGGCGGCGGGGGTGGGTGAGCTGCATTTGGCGGATTTCGACACTGTCGACCTGACCAACCTGCAACGCCAGATCATTCACGACACCGACAGCGTCGGCCTGAGCAAGGTCGACTCGGCGATTCGCCGCCTGAGCGCGATCAATCCTGAAATACAGCTGGTTGCCCATCGCAGCGCGCTGGATGAGGATTCCCTCGCGGCCGCCGTTGCGGCGGTCGATGTGGTACTGGATTGCAGCGACAACTTCTCCACCCGCGAAGCGGTCAACGCTGCGTGTGTCGCTGCCGGCAAGCCTTTGGTGAGCGGTGCGGCGATTCGCCTCGAAGGCCAGCTGTCGGTGTTCGACCCTCGTCGCGCCGAAAGCCCCTGCTACCACTGTTTATACGGGCACGGCAGCGACGCCGAACTGACCTGCAGCGAAGCCGGCGTCATCGGCCCGTTGGTGGGCCTGGTCGGCAGCCTGCAGGCCCTGGAAGCCTTGAAGTTACTGGCCGGTTTCGGCGAGCCGTTGGTGGGGCGGCTTTTGTTGATCGACGCCCTGACCACGCGTTTTCGCGAGCTGCGGGTCAAGCGTGACCCCGGTTGCATCGTCTGCGGTAGCCAACATGGTTAAGGATGCGCCGATTGGTGTGTTCGACTCCGGTGTCGGCGGCCTGTCGGTGCTGGACGAAATCCAGCGTCTGCTGCCCCATGAGTCGCTGCTGTACGTGGCGGATGGCGGGAATATCCCCTACGGCGAGAAAACCCCGGCGTTCATCCTCGATCGTTCGCGAAAGGTGGCGACGTTCTTCCGTGAGAAGGGCGCCAAAGCGTTTGTGATTGCCTGCAACACGGCGACCGTTGCGGCGGTTGCCGATTTGCGCCAGGACTATCCCGACTGGCCATTGGTGGGCATGGAGCCGGCAGTCAAACCCGCGGCTGCCGCGACCCGCAGTGGCGTCGTCGGCGTGTTGGCGACCACCGGCACCCTGCAAAGCGCCAAGTTCGCCGCCTTGCTCGACCGCTTCGCCACCGATGTGCGGGTGGTCACCCAACCCTGCCCGGGCCTGGTGGAGCTGATCGAAACCGGCGACCTGGACAGCCCGGCCCTGCGCCTGCTGTTGCAAGGCTACGTGGAGCCGCTGATTGCGGCCGGTTGCGACACCATCATCCTCGGTTGCACCCACTACCCGTTCCTCAAGCCCCTGCTCGCCGAGATGCTCCCGCCGACGATCATTTTGATCGACACCGGGGCGGCAGTAGCGCGTCAATTGCAGCGTCTTTTGAGTGATCGCGAACTGCTGGCCACTGGCAATCCGCCGCCTGTACAGTTCTGGACCAGCGGCGATCCGCAGCATCTAAGAAATATCCTACCGACCCTATGGAAATCTCCCGGAGTTGTGCGTAGTTTTGGCGTGTGAAAAAAACGTGAAATAACGCCTTTATCCGCTGAACTTCTGGCTATACGGCAGCTTCTATAGCAAGTTAGCCGGTACAAAATCATACAACTTCGTTCGGAAGGGATGTTTCTCTATGAAGCGCTTGTTCTGTTTGGCTGCGATTGCGGCCGCAATGTTGGGGCACTCTTTTTCCGCACAGGCGGCAGGCCTGGAACTTGGGGTGGGAA
Organism: Pseudomonas sp. SDO5522_S412; assembly: GCF_054071215.1. Lineage (NCBI taxonomy): Bacteria > Pseudomonadati > Pseudomonadota > Gammaproteobacteria > Pseudomonadales > Pseudomonadaceae > Pseudomonas > Pseudomonas sp. SDO5522_S412. Next base: position 32,915 of record NZ_JBSVWQ010000056.1, read on the forward strand.
GTACGAGCGATTCGACCATGACCTATCGGTTGGGGCTGACCTCGGACTGGGATAAAAGCTGGTGGCAGACCGATACGGGGCGCGTGACCGGGTACTGGAGCGGCGCCTACACCTACTGGGACGGTGACAAGCGGGCCAGCGTCAGCAGCCTGTCGTTCTCACCCGTGTTTGTGTATGAGTTTGCCGGGGAGAGGGTGAAGCCGTACATCGAGGCCGGCGTGGGTGTGGCCGTGTTCTCCCGCACGCGGGTAGAAGACAACAATATCGGCCAGGCTTTCCAGTTTGAAGACCGGCTGGGCTTTGGCTTGCGCTTTGTCGGTGGCAGTGAAGTGGGGATTCGGGCCACCCATTACTCCAATGCCGGGATCAGCAGCAATAACGATGGTGTAGAGAGTTATTCGCTGCACTACACGCTGCCGTTGTAGTTTTTTAAGCACACTGCAAAACCATTGTGGGAGCGGGCTTGCTCGCGAAAGCGGTATATTCAGATCCAACGAGGCGACCG